>JAHDCZ010000172.1 GCA_020629615.1 Saprospiraceae bacterium | reverse complement strand
GGGATAAGCCTGTTACTACTATTTTTCTTTAACAATCGAAAATAGATAATCTGAATCTACTTCGATAGGACTATTTACACTCTCCGTCAATTCTATTCAAGAATCTAATTACCTTCGTTCAAGATTGATCATACTACTATGGTTTCAATAATAAAACTATAAGCATTGGACTTGAAAAATAAATTATTATTCGTCTTCCTTTTTACAATTCTGTTAACGCTCAATTCTCAAGGGCAAAAGACTGAAATATATGCTTCATTAAAAACATTGATCACCACGATGGAAGATGAGTCCATGCTGTCCATCCTACCTTTTTATCACTATATAGAAAACCCCATAGGCGGCAATGAAACCAAATTTCCCTTCGCACTTGATGGGCATATTAGCCCACATTTTTATCTCTTTGATCAGGAAAATAAACATCCTCTGACTAAATATTTCATGGTTGATGTCAATCCACAAATAGATATTAGAATCATTAAAGATCAAGAAAGTGTGCCCGTCAGAACAGCTTCTTTTAAGCCTGGAGCAAAACTACATTTTTTAAAAAGCATTCCTCTTTTTGGAAATACTAAAATCCAAAATCTACATGTCGGATATCTACATCACTCTAATGGTCAAGATGGAAACTCCATAGCTGAATTGGCAAAACCTGATATTCGAGACGATTTGGAATACATCAACGACTCACATCATTTTAATGTTTACAACGGAGATTTTTCGCTAAACTGGATACCGGTTGGGTTTGATATTTATTGGTATAAACAAAGGGCGGATGTTAAACCAAATGTCTCTTGGTTAAAATTTGTCAAAGACAATCAGACAGGTCAAAGTAAATATGCCTTGAGCTCTACAGCCTATTTACTTCGTTTTAATTATAATATACACGTCGGAAATCCTCAAACACCACTAGATGGTTATTATAGTTTTTATCGACCTTCTGTATTATTTAAAGTGATAAGAAATGTAAAACGATATCCAAATGACATCGAAGATAAGAAGGAATATGAATTGGATCGTTTCAATTTTAGAATGAGTTGGGGATTTGGCGAAATGAATTTAATTGAAAATTACAATCTACTCACTCGTTTGAATGCTGACTTTAGTTATCACGTCAAAATTCCACAGTCTTCTAATATCGCATTAATGATTCACGTAGGATATCATGGTTCGGATCCTTATAATATATACTTGGAAGACAAGAATATTTTCTTTAAAATTGGAATGTCTACTGGTCGATTCTTATATCAAAAAGAGATTAGTGGATTATAAGATTACAGATCTAATTCAATCGTATCCCCCACCGTTAAATCACCATCAATCTTCCCTTTCTTTTTTCCTTCCTTTTGATCAGCTTTTACTTCCTCATTCGCGCTTGACGCGGAATCTTCTTTTGGCTCTAAAAGATTAATCTTCAAAATCTTGGCTTCTTCCAACTTATTACCTAAGGCTTTCCAACCTTTCACATCAATGACATCTGACAAATGAATCACTTTCTCCTGCTTTGCACCTTTTTCTTTGATACTATACTTAACGGTCGGATTATTACTCAAAGTCGCAAAGTAAAGTTTAGATCCTTTGTCATCAGAAATAAAAGTATATTTTTCATTTAACTTAGAAGTCTCAATTTTAAATCGCTTCACCATGGACCAGGATTTACCTCCTTCAAAATAGACTGCGGAAATCACATCATCTTCATCCCACTTTTTAATTTCCAATATCTGAGCCGCATCATATTTTTTATTTTGATCCAAATCACTTATCTCGTAAGTTCCATTCTTATACAATGCAATAATTTTACTTCCTGTGTCAAATTCACCGAGATAGGTTCCTCGCTCTTCTTTGTTTAGCCGACCACTAACCTCGTCCATCCAGAATTCTTCAGCACCAAGTGAAGATTTCCCAACAGATAATTGAGTCACTTTTCGTATGGGATACTTAGTGATTATATTACCTCCAGATGCTCTGCCCTTAATTGCAATATCTGCAAAATCAAATTCAAGCGTTTTCTTCTTTGCGCTACATGTAGGAGATAATAAAATCTGAACTGTTTCCGATTCTCCATTTGGATTGGCGGTAAAGTATAACGCTTTTGAACCCTTAGCTCCTTTGGTTAAATCGTACTCTCTATCCCTCGTAATGGATTTAATATTGAATCGCTTTGCCATCGATCGACCTGTCTTGGCATCAACGTAAATCATATTGTAGGTTGTACGATCATCTCCTTTTTTCCAAACAGCGACATGAACAATGTTCTTTCCAATAAAAACTTTATCAGAAATACGGACAACTTTAAATTTTCCATCCTTAGTAAAAGCAATAATATCTGAGATATCCGAACAATCAGAAATGAACTCATCTTTTTTCAAACCAGTCCCAATAAAACCTTCTTTTAAATTGGCATAAAGCTTAGCATTATTGGCGACTACCTGACGTACTTTGATGGTTTCAAACGAACTAATCTCCGTACGTCTTTCTTTTCCTTTTCCGTACTTTTCTAATAAGCGCTCATAGTAGGCAATGGAAAATTCTGTGAGGTGTGCCAAATCATATTTCACCTGATCCAATTCTTCCAGCAATCTTGCGATCAGCTCGTCAGCTTTAAAGGTGTTGTACTTTGATATTCTTTTAATTTTAATTTCCGTCAACTTTACCAAATCATCCTCTGTAATGTCGCGTAACAGCAATAACCTCTTATCGGATTTTTTCGGTTTATCCGAAGGGGTGGCCACATATTTATTTAATCCTTCGCGGATAGCAACCAAAACTTCTTCCCAGGATTCACATTCTTCAATATCGCGATAGATTCGTTTTTCAATAAAGATCTTTTCAAGGCTCGAAAGGTGCCACTTTTCTTCCAACTCCCCTTTCTTTATTTCCAACTCCATCCTTAGAAGTTCTTTAGTGCGTTCTGTGCACAACGCAAGGATCTCAGAAACCGTTAAGAAATGTGGCTTGTCATCGATAATGACACAAGCATTTGGCGAAATTGAAATCTCACAATTGGTAAAAGCATACAAGGCATCAATGGTAACATCAGGCGAGACTCCGCTTGCCAGTTCGATTAAAAGTTCAACATCCTTTGCTGTATTATCCGTAATCTTTTTGATTTTGATCTGCCCTTTCTCATTGGCCTTGATAACACTATCAATTAGATTATTAGTGGTGACACCATAAGGCAATTCTTTTATAGCTAAGGTATTCTTATCAAGCTGAACAATCTTTGCTCTCACTTTTACTTTCCCACCACGTTTTCCATCATTGTATTCTCTAACATCAATTGAACCACCTGTTTGAAAATCAGGATATAGCTTTAACTTTTTACCTTCCAAATGTTTGATCGATGCCTTGATCAACTCCTGAAAATTATGAGGTAAAATTTTGGTCGAAAGACCCACAGCAATTCCATCGACTCCAGAGGTCAAAACCATTGGAAATTTTACAGGCAAAGTGATGGGTTCTTTATTTCTACCATCATAGGACATTTGCCAATCTGTCGTCTGCGGATTAAAAATGACTTCGAGAGCAAATTTTGTCAATCGAGCTTCGATATATCTAGGCGCTGCTGATGAATCACCCGTACGTATATCTCCCCAATTCCCTTGAGTATCAATCAATAGATCTTTCTGTCCCATATTGACCAAGGCAGCCCCAATAGCGGCATCCCCATGAGGATGATATTGCATCGTCTGCCCAATGATATTGGCCACTTTATGATATCGACCATCATCCATCTTTTTCATGCTGTGTAAAATCCGACGCTGTACAGGTTTAAAGCCATCAGAAACAGTCGGAACCGCACGCTCCAAAATCACATAGGACGCATAATCCAAAAAATACTCCCGGTACATTCCCGAAAGAAAGGCAGTTTGATTATCAGACATAAATTTTTATTAATTCTGTGCCTACAAAAATACTGAATTAGCTCTTCGTATGAAAGATTTATTCTATATGTTTTATATGGATTTTGGGATATAGCAAATTAGATACTCGGAGATTGTCGGATTTACATTATTGTATGAGCTATTGATCTTAAAACACTATATTTTGCACGTCAAATCAATCATGGTTGCGTCCAAAATGACATTTTTAATAAAGATTAACTCAAAACAGCATAAATTGTTATGAAGACGTTATATTGATAGTTTCTTTTTGTAATGAAAAACAAATAGCTGTACATTCGAAACGTGGAATTTGTCATAGACATATCGTCAAACGAAGAAGACTTTATCCAAGCTTGCGTAAGACAAGAATCTTGGGCACAGCGCAAACTTTATGAAGACAACTATTCTGTTATGTTGCCGATCTGTAATAGATATGCCAACAATCAGGATGATGCTCTTGATATTATGCATGATGCGTTTATTAAGGTCTTTAAAAATATGTCTAAATACAATCCCGGAACTTCTTTGAGTTCGTGGATGAAACGAATCATGATCAATACAGCCATTGATTTTTATCGGAAACGTAAGCGGAGAAGGACTGAGGATTTAGATACCGCATATTCTGTACAATCCAATGA
>JAHDCZ010000171.1 GCA_020629615.1 Saprospiraceae bacterium | reverse complement strand
TTATCCCTTGATTGAATACGGTAAATTTGTATTGTATATTCTGCCCCTTGTAAAAGGGTCCATCAGGTGCACTTTTCATAATCGCCAAATCAAAACAATTTTGAACTTCTACACTTACTATTGCAGAAGCATCTGCACAATCAGCTTTTCCAATTACCGAATATTCGAATCGATAATTTCCTGCAGGACTATTTCGAAAGTTCACAGAATTTGGATTGTCAAGATTCACATTGGCGTTATCTAAATCTGTCCAAATTCCGTCTATATCAGGTGTTCCATTCAATGCTGAAACAAGATTGATTGTTGCTGGTATTTCTGCATTACAAATTTGAGCCGATCCATCCAGACCGGCATTGGGTGGAGAAAAAACCATTATTTCCACTGGAGTTTTAACCACACAACCGTTTTCATCTGTTGCAAAATAATTTAAATAAACAACTCCTTCCGTTGCATTTGTTGCATCCAATACGGCTATCTGACTATCCATGTTATCAATCACATATGCGGTACTTGTGCTCACAAAATCAGGGTTAGACTCCCATAGATGTTCGATAAAATTACCATTTCCTCCGGAAGGGTTTCCATCCAATGAGACAGTACTGCCGATACAAACGTCCATCACCATAGGCATTGTCACTGGATTACTATTAATTGAAAATTCTATTTCATGACTTGTTTGACACGATTTTTCATCCTTCAAGGAATAACGTAAAATTGCTGATCCTTCTGTAGCATTAGTCGTATTTACCACTGGACTTGGACTCTGATAATCTGAAAATGCATCCAATGATAATCCAGTTGTCCCAGGGTCGATAATTTCCCAAAGATGATCACCATATGGTGTTGTACCGTTTGACACGGAAGGTATTATCTGAATTGTACTGCCCTTACAAACGCTTATATTTTGAAGATCGATTATCGGAACATCAAATATTTCAAATTCTTGAGTCACGGAATTAAGACAAGCATTCTCATCTTGAAAAAGATATTGCACCTCATGTATTCCGGCACCTGCTTTCTCTATATCAAATGTGGCAGTCCCAGTCATATGGTCTGTCAGTCCTGAACTAGCAGATGAAAACGAACCAGTAGAAGGAGATCCTATTAACTGAATATCGACATCATTGACACAACGGTCCAATGGATCATTCAAACTGACAACAGGTAAATCAAAAATTTCAAATTCCATCGTTGTCGAACTAAGACATCCATTCGGAGCTATGTACTCATAAGTTATCGCATGTAATCCAGGACCAGCTTCTGAGGTATTTAATTGTGCGCTACCATTTATATCGTCAATTAATCCATTGGATAAAGAACTAAAGCTGCCGTTAGAATTAGTAGGATACCCGGTAAAATCCAATGTGGCATTGGAAATACATTGATCCCCTTCCATTTCGATTGAAACCTCTGCCGCTTCTGAGATCTCAAACTTTTGAAATACTGAGCTCTCACAGGAATTGCCATCTACATAATTATAGCTCACAACATACTCGCCAGGAGTAAGACTTGAAATGTCGATCACGGCTGTACCGTTATTGTTATCTAGTAAGCCTACATTACCCGTAATAGTAAAACTTCCATTGGCATCTTGTGGTATTCCCGAAATTTGCAAGGCATCTTGATTGGAACAAATATCACCTACTCCAATAATTTCTATCTGGCTCAAAGAGAAAATCTCAAATTGTATTGAACTCCTTGAAGTACAACCCTGATCACTTTGATAATCATAGTGAATTTCATGGGTACCAATCCCCATGGCGGAGACATCAACAAGAGCAGTTCCATTCATTAAATCAGATAATCCACTCGAAGATGAAGTAAAGCTGCCATTTCCATCTTTGGGAAAACCTTCAATTATAAAATCAGGGGAATTAATACAATGATCATCGGGTTGAACAATACTTGATGATCCTTCACCAAAAATTGTAAATTCTATGGTATGCGAATTAGAACAGGATCCATCGTCATAATGATAAGTTGCCTGATATGTTCCTTCAATTAAGTCTTCATTTTTTAATGTTGCCGTACCATCATTGTTATCACTTAACCCACCCGGCAGTGTTGTCGTAAAATAAGCATTCGCGGAAAGCGGAAAACCCATCAGAACAATATCGCCATCTCCAACACATTGATCTTCAGGATCCTCTAAATTAACTTCTGGCAAATCTTTTATTTCAAAATTTTCTTCAATTCTTGTTTCACATCCATGATCATCAAGAATTGTATAGGATATAGTATGTATACCAACACCAGCTTCAGAAACATTTAAGACCGCCGTGCCATCACTCATATCGGTAAGCCCAGCAATAAAATCAAAACCACCATTAGAAGGCGTAGCTTCAAAAATAAAATTACCTGCATCAAGACAGAGTTGAATTGGATTATTCAGGCTGATGTCCAGCTGATCTTGAATAACAACTTGAATTTGCTCATCATCACTATTTTCATTGTCAAGGTCCAAACAAAATTCACCCGAAGCCTGATCTAGTTCAATAGTTTGTATATTGGAAATATCACTTAGGTAATCATCAATGTTTGAAGGCTGATTTGAACTTTCATACGATAGACCATGCACAAAATAATTGCCAGGCATCAATATTGAAAAATCAAAATCTCCCATAGAATTAATTTGAACGATTTCACCGTTATTATTACTCAGTAAATATCGATAGGAATAATTTTCTATTGGGTTTGGTACTTCTTCATCCAACATGCTATAGGACATCATAAAACCATCTAGATCATCACCAATACAAAGATGAATCAAGGCTGGATTACCAGAAGGCTGTTGAATATCACCTGCATCCGCACCGCAACAAAACAAATCTCCTAATGTAATCATTAAGGATTCTGACAATGGAATGCAAGCCATTTGAAATTGATCATCAGTAACAACAATGGTATAATTTCCAGCTTGAGAAATATTTAATGAAGTGGATGTTTCGCCATTGATCAGACCAGAATCATTCAACCATGAAATAGAATATTCTCCAGATCCTCCATTTACATCAGCACTTATTGTTAATTCATTGCTACTACAATCTAGAGAAGTGCTTAGATTCACTTGTAGTTCAGGAAATACAGTTACCTGCACCGTTTTGCAAATATCGTCTACCATTCCTGTGCATGAAGAGACTACGTTACTAATAATACCACATACTTCATATTCAAAAATTGTCACTTGAGTAATATCCGGACCTGAATAATTAAAATCAACCGATGATCCTGTAGTATTTGAAAGATAATTCAAAGGAGATCCGTTCAGTGCTTGCCAAGTGGGAGCAGGACTTTCAGTAAACCCTTGTGCCTCAATTTTACCAGAGCAAGATTGATTCACCTTAATATCATCAACCATCGGATGAGAGAGTGACTCGATATAGAAGCCCGTATTGTCATCACCTGGCTTGCATAAGATAACAGAGAACGGCTGATTATCAGTTGGCGCACAAAAGGGTAAATACGTATTTTCAGATCCACCATTTAATGTACATGAGTAATTTCCTGAACCATCTGGATCATTGGCCAAATCCAAATCATATAGACATCCTGACTCACATGAACAAGCGCTTGAACTATCGCTATCACAATCATTGTCATTCCAAACTTCTATATAAAACTCAACAGCACCAGCCGCATATGCTTGAACGTTATACCCTATAGTTTGATCATTTGGAATAATTTGAACTTCCAAACATCGAGTACCATCATTGCAACAATTCCCACCTCTTTCGATGCCGTTTGTGTTTCTATCAATAGACAATACGCCCGATGGGTTATCTGTAAAATCGACATACAAAATTGGTGTGGGACGATAATTATTTACGTTCCCTGATCCAGGTTCGCATCCCGATCGACTGTTTGGACAAGTGAACGCTAAAAGATCTGCCAAATCACCAATTGAACAATTCATTCCATTCTCAGAACAGTCCAGGTTGACTTTTTTAAGAGAGATATCTGGAATTGTACCATCTAGAAAATATCCTAAATTGACCTCCGTACCCAATGAAGGATCTAATATTGCAAAAGTATTTTCTACTTGATTGGTTAAATCATTGGTGTAGGTGAAACAATAATTGCCTGCATTACCATTTGGTGGTATTTTAAAATGAAGTTGATAAAACTTACCCGCATTAGGATTACCTTCAACACCTTCTGAGCATTCATACGCGACAAAAATATCATTAAGGTCAAGGCATTGAGCCTTTAAACTAGAAGGAATTAGAACAAAAAGACCTAATAAAACAAAGCAAAAATAAACAGAAATTTTTCTATTTGTTTTGTTCCATTTGCTATAAGAAATACGATAGACATTCTTCTTCATAGTGATAATTTTTAAATATATAATTAATACAAATACGTATTATACTATATATCAATACTATAAAGTAAGTTTGATCGTGGTCGCGATTGAACCCATTCGTTGAGGGCAAACCATATATTCTTAAGGCAATATTAGTGCCATATAGTATATAATTTAGAGATTGAAATATCCTTAATCAAGGACTGTTAGCATGCATCACTGAATAATTAAATCAAATTATATC
>JAHDCZ010000170.1 GCA_020629615.1 Saprospiraceae bacterium | reverse complement strand
GTTGGATGCAAGATCCAATAGATCAATTGGTAGAAGAAATGATGAAGTCCTACAATAAAAAGCGTGTAACGATTTACAACACCTATCAAATGTATCGTTGGGATAAGTTGGATCAACTCAAAAGGGACTACGAGAAAAGTCAAAAGGAAGGGTATATCTTGGGAGCCAAATTGGTAAGAGGCGCCTACATGGATAAGGAACGAGCTAAGGCAGAATCTGAAGGCTATCCGTCACCTATATGTAAAGACAAAGCCGCTACTGATCATTCATTTAATGAGGCTGTTAGATTTTGTATGGAGCATTGGGAAGGGATTGCTTCTTGTTGTGCTTCTCATAATTTGGAAAGCAGTCTTTTACAAGCCAATCTTATCAGAGAAAAAGGTTTGGATCGGAATCATCCTCATCTGAATTTCTGTCAACTCTATGGGATGAGCGATTTCATTTCATTTAATCTTGCCGATGCGGGATATAACGTAGCCAAATATGTACCTTATGGTCCTATTCGCGAGGTAGTGCCATATCTCATCAGACGTGCCAAAGAAAATACAGCGGTCACTGGAGAAATGAGTCGTGAATTGGATTTGATTACTCGAGAGGTGAAGAGAAGAGGGCTTTGATTTCATAGATTTTGAGAAAATCAGACATTGAGAATACTGGACTATTTTATAAAGTGCAAAGTACTCCCGATTATAAAAGAAGCGCTGATTTTCACCTTTTTCGGGAAACGGGGGCAGCATTGTAGCACATCCTTAAGGCGAATTGATTTTTTTGCTTCTGTTTTTCTTAGGCAAAATTCATCCTTGTATTCGCAAAGTTTGAATGAATGTATTTCAACGAACTAAAAAACTTAAAATACATCATTCGCATAAACTCCTTCTTAACAATACCACCTGCTTTAAAAGCGCGATGATGACCAAACCAAATGGCATGTATCGTAAAAAAGAAAAGAATGGAATATACTCCAATACTAAAAGCTTTGTTGTAGAAACTTTTGTTTTGAAAGATGATTAACATTCTTTCATTTTGAAATTTGATATGATGTGCTTCGTCGATCGTAATGTCTCTACAAATTGATTTTAATAGTTGACAGTTGGTTGCATCGTGTAAGGCCTGATAAAATATTTGAGCCGCGCTTTCTACGATGATAACGGCTATGGTCCATAACTCCATGCTTTGATTAAAGTATCTGATTTTTCTAAAAAGCGTATCTCCCCAATCCTTTTTTTTACGCTGTTCTTTGATACGATCAATATAGCATCCAAGGTTTCTTCCATGCTTTTGTTCTTCCTTGATAAAAAGTTGAACTGCCTCTAGATAATCGGGATCCTTGATTTTTTTAGCATATCTTGTGGCTGCATGCAAAAGATGAACTCCATCACTTGTTTCACCGAGTTGCCATGCTTGAAGGGAATAGAGAATCGCTTCTTTTTCCTCAGCACTTAGATTTGGCTGTAGAGACCAGTTAATCCTTTTTTTTGTCAAGTTGTCTTTAAAATGATTTACCCAGAATGGAGAATCGTGCATTGTTGTAGATTTTGAGTGAATGATACTACAAGGTTACGGGAATAGAACTGTATGAAGTACTTATTCTATTATTCGTGATACTAAATCATAAATACGTTGCTGAAAAAATAGTATTAGGCAAGTCACGAGTTGAAGCCAGCTTGCTTTATGAACCAAGGATTTCATCATAAATGATAATATCTAAGAGAAACCAATAATTCAACTAATTTTAATTGAACAGCTCGATTTTTGGGATTGGATTAGATTGTTTTTTAAAAGTTGAGCTTGAGTATTTTGCTGAGTTCATTTTTTTGTTGAGGAGTTATATAATAATAGGTTTCTTCTGTCAAACTGAATGACGAAAATCTGTTGACTGGATAAAGTCGCTTACCAGAAGTGGATTCTTTCATAAGCATACTAATTATTTTTATCATGTTATTATCACCAGGACTTACAGAATGATTTTCCCCATTGTACTCGAAATGTACTTTATGCTCGGTTTCATTGTAATAAAAATTACTAGCCAGGAAGTCATCCTTAATAACTCTGTATAAGGAAGGATAAGCATCTTTGAAATCATCTCGATCATTTGAAAATCTTGGAGTATATTCTGATTTTGGAGTTTCAGAAAAAAATGTATTAACCGTGATTTTAATGTTGGGAAGATAATTTAGTAATTGATCAGAATTTGTAATTAGTTGAGATTGGATTAAATCGCTTTTCATTTTAGCCTGATCTTTTGTGATGCTGAATGATTCATAATTTTGATTTAAAAAAATTATAAAGGCGTTTTTAGTATCTGAAGTGATGTATTCAGTGATTCCATCAAAACTACCCCATTCATATTCGCCTAATGTGATTTGATTATCAAAATTGTCAGGATGATAGCTAAAACTGGTTCCAATTTTGGTGAAAAGATCATATCTTTCAGAGGTTACATATTGAAAAAAAATAGGATTGTTATCCATTTTTAGAAAAGGGTAAAAATTTGTCAGTAAATCATAGGATTCGGAATCAATTAAATTAGTATGAGGAGGAATTAGTTTATAAATATTGAAGGATTTCCCTAGGGCATGATCGCTTCCTATTTGTTTTATAGGATTTAATAATTTGGAATAGAAGATGTAATTTAAAAAGGTTGAATCATTATAAATTACCTCATTTTGATTTTCATCGGTGTATGATTGTTCGTAATTGATGTTTTTTAGATCATTAATATTTATCGAATAATTTTGATTTCCATCTTTTAAATGAATAAAATTATTCTCTTGTGAAATACCAATCTCTACTTTGATAGCTTCAAATATTTTTTTGTAGAAATTAGATACGTGATTAGAAATTTCATCATCACTCGTTACAATTACTTGTTTTAATTGTATCAATTGTGGAATGGTACTCATTAAATCAGACAAGCTAGAAGTTCCGTCGACATAGGAGCGCGAAATGTTCGTTTCACTTTCACTCAATAATCCCATCAATTGCAAATTGTTCACAATATTTAATTTGGTTTCACTTTTCTCCATATGATCTTTGATCGCTGCTATGCAAATGCCGTCATAAAAACTTTCTTTAGTTATTTTAGTCGAATCTGAGACTGAATGCTTAAATAGTTTTTCTATTGAAGGGCTTATAATTCCGGCCGATTCCAAAATTGATTTTTGTTCATTTTGAGTCATATTTCTCAGGAGGTTTCCAGAATAGGATGGTAAAAGAAGTATACTCGGAATATCAATATTCACTTTATCAGAAAGAATGCTCTTGATAGAATAATTTTCAAGATCTAAAGCACCTTGGCTGATTAAGTTTTCAACGATGTCATTGTTTATCCCTTCGGTTTTATATTCTCCAAATTTTTCTAATGTTTCCTTTTCTTGCAAGGCGTGTTCAGTAAAAGCATCTGAAAAATCTGAAAGCAATTTGTTTTGATTGACTAATCCGATAGTATCCATGGCAAAAACACTTAAATCGTCAATGGATGGCGAAAAAGATTTTACTCCCAAAGTCATTACTATTCCTTGGTTGGTGTCATCAATACTCATTTTAAGCATAAGACCATATTTGGAAGGCATCATACTAATGTTGAAAATCTTATTAATTTCAATGTCTTTTGTAACGACAGTTTTCAAGTTTGATACTTCGTTATTAATTTCATATTGTTCGCAATTAAGTCCAAATAGTTTTTCTTCAACTTTTTTTGCTTCTCCAAAATCATCTAAACCTAATGGATTATGCTCTGACGAATTATCATCAGGTAAGTGCGATGAGGTATAAGAGTCTTGGTCTCCGATACTAAAAAATTTATAAAGTTTTCGATTTATGAGATCGTAAACTTCTCTAGATTTACCATTCAACGGATTTTCTTTTAGTATGGATAATTTTTCCTTCGTGAAATACACAGTCATTGTCGCTTCCATCTGAAAAGCTGTTTCAATTTCAGCTCTTAATTCTGGGCTTAAGGGTTCATCAGTACTGCTTTCAACGGAGAGTAATCCTATCTCTAGTTTGCCCTCATAATATTTTTGAGATAGACCTTGTTTCGATAGGATGAAGAGAATAATGATGGAAATTATTTTGATATTATTCATAAAGTTATAGTTGTTTTGAAAATGAGATAGTTTAGTTTTCAATAAGCAATTGAAAATCTCTTTTCATTTGTATGTGGAGGATATATAACGTAAGAACCTTTGCAATAAGTAGGCTTTTCCGTAGCAATAACCGAGAAGTAAGGTAGTAAATATTATTGGAGTGATTGAGTTTAATTTATTTTAAAAGTATTCGACGAAAGTCAAAGGTTTTTCAACTTTTCGAAAAAGTCAAAGATTATTATTACCAATCATATTTGTATATTTTTTTTACACAAAAATTGTTATGATTCTCACTTTCAAATTTTACCAGGTAAATGCCATTTGATAACTTACCTAGGTATATTTGATTGCTTTCGAGTTTTGCACTTTTAAGAATTGCTCCATCCGAACGATAAATAGTGTACTTCAAATTCTTAGCTTCTTCAGAGACTTTTAAAACATTTCGTACAGGATTAGGCCATATATTAATATTGGAAATATTCAAGTCTTGAGTGTTGGTAATCAGATCAGAGCCATCGCAATCCTCATCGATCATATTGTTTGGAATTTC
>JAHDCZ010000169.1 GCA_020629615.1 Saprospiraceae bacterium | reverse complement strand
CCCAGGGCCTTGTTGCTCCAACATTGAATTACTGGACAGCACGATGGTATATAGTCCCTTGGTTGGATACGAAGAATTCATTTTGAATGCCATCAACATTAGTGAATTCAATAAAGATTTACAAGATGGAGATTCCATTACAATAAAATATAGTTTTTCTGCAGACAATAATTCATGTTTTATAATATGCAATCGACATCTAGGTATTCCGATTGAACTTATTTCTCTAGAAAAAAATTGAGGAAGTAAGATTATGTTTGAATAAATTGAATCTTTTAAAGTATTGATCTAACTACGACTTTGAACTAAACGATATACAAATCTGAGATTCATTACTGTTAGTATCAATACAATAAATAACCAAATATACATCCAGGCAACTACGGGAAGAAAGACCATCAATTCAGCGTATTTTTCAAGATCTGAGCTTGGTCCAACATTAAAATCTTTAATAATGTAAAGTATACTTGCCAAACCTAAAAACATTAAGACTTCTGAACCAAAACTAGTTTTTAATGCTACAAGAATCATGGCAATTCCAAAGGCGAGAAGAAATAAAGTGGTAAACATCGAATTATACCAATAGACACTGGTAAAGATCATACTACTCGCCAGTATTAACATAAAAGGTTTGACCAATTGCCCCGAACGACTTCCGACATAAAACAGCAAATTGCCCAAGACAGCACTTCCTATATATCCTCCCATTAAAATAACGGATCGATTGCCTCCCGCAGTCATGGTAAAACCTGAACCATCCGAATTGACTTGTATTCGTTCTACCGCACCCCCTGTAATCAAGGCTCCTAAAGCATGTCCAAATTCATGTAAATAAGTCACTAATAAATTAATAGGATACATGATCTTGTGACCAATCTCACCACCAAAATAATTGAGGAGAATATAGATTTTAACAATGACCAAAAGGCGTATAAATAAATTATTTTTCACAAGGTATTCCAATTACTTCGAAAGCAAGTTAATCCAGTTTTCTTCAATTATGGAATCTATTTAGACAAAATTATGTTAATATGATTAAGCAAAACATTTGATTATGAAAGGTTTCACGCATTTAATCAGTACGAATAGCATAGTAGAATTAGATCAAATCCGATTGGCACTTGAACATGCCGGCATTAATGTCCATACTCAAAACGAACAGTCTTTACTTACCGGAAATATTGAGTTTACGGGCATTGCAGGTGCCAGTATTATGGTAGAAAGTAATAAGCTCAAAGAAGGTAAAGATGTTCTTGTGAACATGGGATTGGATAGTCATGAAACCAATTCAAAAGGGTTTGATTTAAAGTGGTTAATCATTTGCCTTGCCTTAATTTTTGGCTCCATGATCTATTATATGCTCTACGCGATTTAAAAGATATAAATCTAAATAAAAAGAGGTTGAAATTTTTCTGCCTCTTTCTATTTTAAATACTTTTATTATTTCTTTCTAAAGTCCAAAGACACGCTATTGATACAATACCGCAATCCTGTCGGTGCTGGTCCATCTTTGAAAACATGTCCTAAATGTCCATCACATCGCGCACATAGAACTTCTGTTCTAGCATAACCCAAATTGTAATCAGTATCTTCTTTTATATATCCTTTTTTCAAAGGTTGATAAAATGATGGCCATCCGGTGCCAGATTTAAACTTGGTTTTGGATTCAAATAAAGGCAATTGGCATCCACGACAAGTATAGATTCCCTCTTGCTTATTTTCTAGTAGATCACCTGTAAAGGATCTTTCCGTTCCTTTTTTTCGAAGTACATAAAATTCAGAATCGTTCAATTCTGCCTTCCACTCGGACTCAGACTTTACAATATATTTTAGAGTATCTCCATCCTCTAAAATTTTGAATTCGGGAAGCTCCCGAACGGTTTTTTCTTCTAACACTTTCTGACCAGATTGAGAATTGGTTTTACAAGACAAAAGACTAAGCAATAATAACAACGCAGTAATAAGTTTCATAATTCTTGTTTAATTTTGGGAAGTGAGTTAAAAACATATTCTTTTTTAAATTCACTTCTACATTTTGATTTCGAAGCCAAAGAAAATCGTTGCTAAATTTAAGTTTGTCCCAAAAGAACTAAAGTCTTTTTCAGTATCAGTATTTACAATCTCCCATTTTCCATTGATGTAATTTAACCCTCCCATTCTAAGAGTTGCTCGCATTCTATCATTAACATTATAGAGAACACCTAATCCGATACCTAGTTCAATAAAACTAGCTTTTTCTTCTTGTGTCAACACGGTGTCTTCAAATTCTTCTTCATTTAGGCTGTTGTATTCAAAATAGGGCTGCAGATACAAATTAAATTCCTGAGTCGGATTGAGCGTATATCTAGAAAACAAACCAATGCCTATTTGATTTGAACTTCTTTCGAGATCATATAATTCTGGTTGACTAAATCGAATCAAATCCTCAGCGATATAATTACCTACACGATAATCCAATTGTAATCCTAGAAGCCAATGAGCATTTATATCTTTCGCGATATAAGGTGTGATCGCAAAAGTAGTATTCTTGGTGTCGTTGGTACTGTTTGAATAAATGCCTCCAATACCTGAATTCAAAGACAAACTACTTAATGGATAAGTATTATTTTGAACTAAAAAATTGAATGATCCTCCAAGGACATATGAATGAGTTGAAACTTCTTCTTGAGCCAAAATCAATTGACTTGAAGAAATTATTGCCAAGATGACTAAAAAGCTTTTCATAAGAAATTATTCTGGTTTTGTATTTTATGTTTAGAAGTGATGGTTTTAATTCACAATTAAGAACCGGATTTTCTACTCCTCTCCTCTTAATCGTTTATCTTGCTTAATTGCAATATTCACAAATTTCTTCATCAAATTTACAATACTGATAAAACATAAATAACCAAAACTGATTACAAAATACAACCATTTAATCGCGCCAGCTTCTTGCATTGACAAACCTGAAAACCAAGTAGCGAGCACTGCTCCTATTCCGGCAACAGCCAAAAAAGAAACGATCGACTTCCACCAATAGGTGTTCGGATTACTCGCTGATAAACTTAAGATCGCATTGAATAAGGCAAAGAACAACAACATGGCACAAGAGACCAACCAAGGATAAGTATCTTCAAATGCAAAGCCCAATGAATTGGCTATTTTACCTATTATATGAAACACAAGTATCAAAACAAGTACAAATACTGCTTGGATAAAAGGACTGATGTCCTGCGCCAAGAATGATTTATTGTGATTCATATATAATAAACATTAAAGTATATTGATAGTTTAAATTACTACACTCCCGTACAAATCAAAAGCTTCCACTCTATCTATTTTAACCTTAGCAAAATCACCTACTCGTGCATAGTTTTCCTTTGCGTCAATTAAAACCTCATTATCCACTTCAGGTGAATCGTATTCAGTTCTACCAATAAAATAATTGCCTTCCTTTCGATCAATTAAAACTTTAAAAATTTTGCCTTCATGAGTCTCATTCAGCGAAAGCGAAATATCCTCTTGAATTTCCATTAATCGTCTTTTTCGATCTGCCTTTTCTTCTGCGCTCACATCATCTTCAAGTTGATGAGCCGAAGTATTTTCTTCATGAGAATATTCAAACACCCCGAGTCGATCAAACTTCATCTCCTCTACAAAACCACAAAGATCCTGAAATTCGGATTCGGACTCTCCAGGAAATCCAATCAACATGGTCGTCCGAATATTTATTTCTGGAACAACACGACGTGCATATGCTATCAATTCTCGTTGCTCTTCTTGCGTAATTTGTCGACGCATTCGTTCTAAGACCTGATCATTAGCATGTTGCAATGGTATATCAAGATAATTACACAGCTTTTCTTGTCGAGCCATGACTTCAAATACTTCCTTTGGAAATTTACTAGGATATGCATAATGCAATCGAATCCATTCTATTCCTTCTACTTCACAAAGAGCATCCAAAAGTTTGGGCAATGACCTTTCTTTATAAATGTCGAGACCGTAGTATGTCAATTCTTGAGCAATTAAAATTAATTCCTTTACTCCCACTTTTGCCAAATGACTGGCTTCCTTCACTAGACTCTCAATCGTTCGAGAAACATGTTTTCCACGCATCAGCGGAATCGCACAAAAGGAACAAGTTCGATTACATCCTTCTGAGATTTTGAGATAAGCAAAATGTTGAGGAGTGCTTGTCCATCGTTCCCCTATCAATTCATGTTTATAATCCGCATTTAGTTTTTTAAGCAAGCCCGGCAGCTCCATCGTCCCGAAATAGGCATCAACTTGAGGAATTTCTTTTTCGAGATCATCTTTATAGCGCTGAGAGAGACACCCAGTCACATACAGCTTGTCAATTTCTCCTTCATCTTTCAATTCGGCACATTCTAAAATCGTATTTACGGACTCTTCCTTGGCTAAGTCAATAAATCCACAAGTATTAACAATCACAATACTAGAAGCTTCATCACTATTGTGTACGACTTCATAATCGTTGGCTTTGAGCTGAGTCATTAAATTTTCGGAATCCACAATATTTTTGGAACATCCCAGGGTTATGACATTTACTTCATTTCTTTTCGTACCTTTTGTCTTCATAATTCTATGCTTCAAAAATACTTCTATTTTAATAGAATCGTTTTAATTAAAAGAAAATATCATGCGTTACTTCCTTTCTTT
>JAHDCZ010000168.1 GCA_020629615.1 Saprospiraceae bacterium | reverse complement strand
ATATCTTGTCCGAAGCTTCGATAATATGAATCTGCATTTGACTCAAATCCAAATCGGGATAGTCTTTGGGTAAAATGCTCTTTTTTAATTCTGCCAAGGCACCGGCAAGTTCTACTCCAGTTGCTCCCCCACCCACAATCACAAAATTCATAAATTTTTGACGCTCCTCAATCGATGAGAGGTTGAGTGCTTGTTCGAAATTTTGAATAATTATACTTCTGAGATCCAAAGACTCTCGAAGGCTTTTCATCGTGAAACTATATTTCTCAATATTTTCGTTTCCAAAAAAATTGGTGGTTGCTCCTGTGGCAATAACCAAATGATCAAAAGAAAGATGACCAATGTCTGTTTTTATTATTTTTTGGTTTATGTCGATGTTTTTCACTTCAGCCATACGGAAATGAAAGTTCTTCTTTCCTTTAAATACTTTACGTATTGGATAAACAATAGAATCAGGTTCCAATCCAGAGGTTGCTACTTGATACATTAATGGTTGAAAAGTATGGTAATTATTACGATCTAAAAGAACCACCTGATAAGAACTAGAATCAATTTTTTTGACAAGTTTCAAACCTGCGAAACCTGAGCCCACGATGACGAGTCTAGGAAGATCAATGACAGGAACATTGAGATTATTGGTATTCATTTGTGTTGCATTTAAAGCAATATGAAACTATCAAAAACTCACAAATTAAACGTTTATTTTATCGAACAGTTGCGAGGTTGCATCGATTTTTTAATACTAGGCACTCGGAATTCTGTACTCATAAAATGACTATTTAATTTTTTCTAACTTAGATTCAAATCTAAAATATGAAACCATATTTATTCGTCCTTCCCTTTCTCTTCTTATTAATGTATTGTAAGAAGGCAGAAAAGCCTATATCTACTCCATCTAGCTTAGGATCAGCCAACTTTGAAGTAAGCGGATCGAAAGAGGCTCGCAAACATTTCCAAGAAGGATTATTACTTCTTCATAGTTTTGAGTTTAGGGATGCCGCCAAGCAATTTGTCAAAGCCCAAGATTTAGATTCCAATTTTGTAATGGCCTATTGGGGTGAAGCCATGTCATTTAATCATCCTTTGTGGAAAGAAAGATTTACCAATAAAGGATTGCGGGCTTTAGAAAAATTGGCTCCGAATAAAGCTGAGCGTCTTGCTAAAGCACAAACGGAACTGGAAAGGGAATTTCTTGAGGGCGTTGAAATTTTATATGAAGATGGAGAAAAAGAAGCCTTGGATGTGGCATATATGGAGCATATGAAGAAACTATACCTAAAGTATCCCGAGCACCATGAAGTTTCTGCGTTTTATGCGCTTTCTCTTTTGGGTGCCTCGAAGGGAAGAAAGAAAGACGATCATTACGAAAAAGGGGCTAAAATTGTTCAAGGCATTATTGATGAAAACCCAAATCACCCCGGAGCATTACATTATTTGATTCACTCTTATGATGATCCTGAACATGCATCATTCGCGCTTGACGCGGCTAAAAGTTATGCAAAAGTTGCTCCAGATGCTGGACATGCTTTACACATGCCATCGCATATCTTCATCGCAATGGGAATGTGGGATGAAGTCATCAATTCTAATATTGCAAGTTACGAAGCTAGTGTTGATCGGATGAAGAAATATGACTTGGATAATGACGCACGAGGATATCATGCCTTTAAGTGGTTGATGTATGGGTATTTGCAAAAAGGAAATGAAGAAGAGGCTCGAAAATTGGTTTATGACATGAAGCGATTTTGTGAAGAAACACCCTCAAGTAAAGCAAGGGCTCATTATATCATGATGAAGGGAGATTACCTCGTGGAAACTGGCCATTGGAAGGATTCGTTGGCGACTGAAACGGTAAATTTAGATCAACTGAACTTAATGGTTCGGGGTGTACAAGTTTTTACAGAGGGTATGGCCGCGTATCATGATGGTGATAAAAAAAGACTACAAAAATCCATCGTTGAACTAAACGAAATGACCGAAGAAGCGGAAGCAAAAATGATCATGGGTTCACCCAAAATGTGTAGTGGAGTTTCAAGGTATTTACAACCGCCTACTATCAAAGAAGTCAAAGCAGTTGGTGTTTTAAAATGTGAATTGAAGGCTTCCTTTGCATTGATGAATAATGATCAACAAGCAGCTGAAAAATGGATGAAGGAAGCAACTAGCATTGAAGAAGAAGCCCAATTCAATTTTGGACCGCCGCAAATTATAAAACCATCTTTTGAAATGTATGGAGAGTGGTTGGTTTCGCAAGGAAGAAATAAGGAAGCTCAAAAGCAGTTTGAAAAAGTGTTGGATCGAGCGCCTAAAAGAAGACTTGCTCTGATGGGTTTAGAAAAGGCCCAAGCTAGAAATTAAAAAATAGAAAGAAACTAGCCGCTCTTCATCAAGAGCGACTAGCCTTCTAAATTAAATTGACTCGTTATTGTGAGTTGATATTTTATATTCTATACCTTTCAAGTCTCGATTATAAACTTTCAGACCATTTACTTTATTCTTCGAATCTCTTAAAAAGATGATTCGACTATACACAGAATTATTGCTTACAAATTCATCTCGACTTGAAGCATTGAAATACACTTCCAATCCATCAGAATTTTTAAGCACCAGCTGATTATCCTTTACATCCAAGGCGAGCATTGACCACAATTCTGATAAGAAATAAAACCCTTTATAATCTTCAAGATTATTGAGGTCCTTTCCCATGCTCTTCCTTTTAGAAAATGAGATAGGACCATTTGATAAGAATAGTTTCAATTCTTCTCCTTCTTTATTTGGATTGAATTTCAATTTGGTAGAACGACCTTCCACAACAAACTCTTGATTTCCAATAGGTAAAATGTTAGTATTCCAATTGTATTTGGCTTGAGAAAATCTCAATGTGTCATCAACCAATTCAATTTGAGCCAAGGCTTCATCTTTATAATCCCAATAAGATCCTTCGAAAGCTTTCAATTTGGATGCATGTAATGATTTAACAGCGGGATTCTGGCCCTTTGAAGTATTTTCTTTGAAATAGTTTTCCAAGTAGTAACTAGAACAAATGGTAGCCAAATGACCGTTGTAAGTGCTAAAATTTCCTAGGACTACCACCGCCAAATCCTGACTCGGATAACGCACAACTTTTGCGGCATAACCATTCGCCATTCCAATCTGATAATATTTGGGCAATCCCCGATAATCCCAATAGCGGTGTTGTCCAATAAATTGCGATTGATTTTTAGTTTTAACAGGTACGTTATTTTCTTCAACATTCCGATCCATTTTTTTCCAGATGGCAGGACTACCTATTTTGGACCTCCAAAAATTATCAACCCATTTCAAGATATCTTTTGCCGTGGTATACAATGGGTCGCATATCATACTATTAATCTTGGCATATTCTGGATAAAATTCACCTTGATTAGCTTGATATCCCCTTGCCACATTTGCAATTGGAGTTCGATCCGATTTTATATAACTATTTGTCATTCCGAGTGGAAGAAAAACTTCTTTTTCTACAAATTCCTTAAAAGACAATTGAGTCACTTCTTCCAAAACAAGCTGGAGGAATTTCAATCCAGAACGATTGAATCGGTAGGACTCACTCCCTTGATTTTGAATACTATAATCGCATTGCAATAATGTACTTATGGCTTTTTGAGAAAGATCATCCTTCTTACTCCATGTACTCATACGTTGCAAAGGTTTCAAATCTGTGGCAGCGCTTGTATGATGCAACAATTGTTTCAGTTTAATCTGCTTAAACGAACTAGGTACAAAATCCAAATATTTAGTTAAAGGATCATTTAATGAAAGTTCATTTCTCTCCTCCAGAAGTAGCATACAGAAGCTAAGAACTTGTTCAGACATTTCAGGGAATAAAAATACGGTGTTACTCTCAATCGGAAGATTGTGTTCAATATTCGCAAGTCCCCAAGAATTTTGGTATTCCAATTTTCCATCGTTCAATACAGCAACTGTAATTCCTGGTTTTTCATTATTTGTCCAAGGACTAAATAAACTATCTATTTTACTAAAGGGTACATTTAATTTTTCTTGTGCTGGTAAGAAAAAGGATACCAGGATCAAACTTGTTGATATAATTATTTTTTTCATGATTTTAATTTTTTTAAGTTTTGTACAATTAGTTGTGCGACCTTTTTTGCTGAAGATGGGTCCTGACCGGTAATGATTCGTTCATCCACCTCGTGGAAACCATCCCACCCTTCTTGTGAGAATTTGAAATCAGCCCCACGGAGCATTAGCAATTCTTGAACGGAATATTCAAACTCTTTAAAATAGTCGGCTTCTTTATTTTCAAAGAGATCTGGAAACCCATTAATTTTTTTTCCTTTAACCAAATACTTACCATCCTTGGTCTTTAAATTGGCAATCCCAATTGATCCATGACATATTGCCGAAACTACTCCCTTATTCTCCTCATATATTGTCATGGCGATGTTTTGAATTTCGCTATTGTCTGCAATCCCAAACATGGCCGCGCCTCCTCCACCATAGTAGATCGCTTTATAATCGTGAGGATTTATATCACGAGGTTTTTTAGTACCTGCTAAAAGTGACATGAACTCACAATCGTAAATGTATTGCCGGATTATAGAATCTGAAGTATTGAAATAGCCAAGTGGTACGGAGCCGCCAAAAGGACTCACAAAGTCTATGGTATATCCATTTTTTCTTAGTTCATCATATGGATAAACTATTTCCGCAAAGTGATTT
>JAHDCZ010000167.1:2331-4720 GCA_020629615.1 Saprospiraceae bacterium | reverse complement strand
GAAAAAGTTCAAGGGAAATCTAGAATGCGTAACTATGTGATTGCTCGTCAATTGTCCATGTACTTTGCCAAGAATTTCACCTCAACTTCTTTGAAGTTGATTGGTAAGAATTTTGGTGATCGAGATCATAGTACAGTTTTGTATTCCGTCAAAGCGGTACAAGACATGATGGATACAGACATGTTGTTTAAAGATACCGTAGTTGAATTGGAGAAAAAACTCCAAATGACATTAAATACCTAATTCAATTTAATTAGAATGATGAAATATTGCCTTTCGCTCTTGCTTTTGCTAGGGCTTTTGGTGTCGTGCACCAATGAGAACAAACCAGCACCAAAACTTGATCAAGCGACTGCCCAAGAATATATGGCAGAAATCTCCAGTGATTATTATGAGGGACGTCGACCTTTCACTCGAGGAGAAAAACGTACGGTGGATTATTTGGTTAAAGAAATAAAAGGCATGGGTCTTGAACCTGTCGCTGGTTCCTACACTCAAGATGTGCCTTTAGTTGAAATCGTAGGACATCAAGGAGAGACGATGACTTTAAAAACGCAAAAGGGTGAAATGATTCTTGAAAAGAATGAAGACTTTGTGGTACATACCGAAGGGAATCAAGCGGAAATCAATATGGAAGATGCTGAAATGGTTTTCTGCGGTTATGGTATCGTCGACAAGTCCAGAAACTGGAATGATTTTGAAGGCCAAGATCTCAAAGGTAAAGTAGCGGTCGTCATGATTAATGATCCAGGCTTTGGAGGGGAGGATTCTACTTTTTTTAAAGGTGATGAAATGACCTATTCTGGAAGATGGACCTACAAGTATGAAGAGGCCAATCGTCAAGGAGCAGCTGGATTATTAATTATACACGAAACTGCTTCGGCAGGATATCCTTGGTATGTTATTAAAAGTTCGTGGACAGGAACACTTTTAGGTATTAAGAAAAAAGATACCGATCCTGATTGTCCGATTAAAGGTTGGATTAGCAGAGATCAAGCGATTGCCTTATTTGAAAATAGTGGTTTTAATTTTACAGAGATGATCAAGCGAGCACGAAAGCCTGGCTTCAAGGCAGTACCATTAAATGCGACCTGTTCTGTAAGTTTGAAAAGTGATTTTAAAGAGGATGTTTCACAGAATGTCTTAGGGATGATTAAGGGATCGAAGTATCCAGACGAATATATTATCTATACAGCCCATTGGGATCATTTGGGTATTTCGACTGCAGTCGAAGGGGACTCGATTTACAATGGAGCGCTGGATAATGCCTCAGGAGTAGCGGCTGTCATGTCAATCGCCAAGGCTTTTACTCAAGAAGGAAATCAACCGGAACGGAGTATCATCTTCTTATTCGTGACGGCTGAAGAACAAGGATTATTTGGATCATTATACTATGCAGAAAACCCTTTAGTCCCCTTGGATAAAACCGTATGTAATTTAAATATGGACGGCGTCAATCCTATCGGAGCCATGAAAGATTTTACGATTATAGGATTAGGGAATTCTACAATGGATGAAATCGCAGAAGAGGAAGCCAAGAAACAAGGACGATATATTTTACCAGATCCAGATCCAAGCAAAGGATACTTTTTTAGATCCGATCATTTTTGCTTTGTCAAAGTGGGTGTCCCTGCCTTGTATGGAGAGGGCGGTTATGAGCATAAGGAAAAAGGAGTCGAATACGCAAAAGAATACAAGGAGTTGTATCTCGAAAAACATTACCACCAACCCTCCGATGAATTTGATCCAGCTACCTGGAATTTTGAAGGTATGATGCAAGATGGTCAGTTGTTTTTAAATATCGGACACCGATTGGCCAATAGTAGAGAATGGCCCGAGTGGAAAGAGGGGAGTGCCTTTAGTAGATAGAAAAGGCATAAATTATTTTTGAATTTTTAATGGGTGATCAATTTCGGAAAGTAACAAATGTTTCAAATGAAAAGAGAAAGTCAGTTATCTTTTTTTTTCTTCGTTTTCTTCCTATTACACATGAATGCTCAGTCAGATTCTATCTTTTCCAAGATAAAATTTGAAGCGGATTTTCGATTCAGAATAGAACAAGATTGGGATTCTAGAAAATCAGATGGCACTTTTAGAGAGGATCGATCACGGCTTCGTTATAGGTTTCGGACAGGGGTTTCTTATAAGAAAGATTGGTATGATTTCGGCTTTAGAATCAGGACTGGGGATCAAAGAAAGCAACAAGATCCACAACTTACATTAGGTAAAGGTCTTGAAGAATTTGGTACTCTACCCATTGGATTCGAAAAGGTTTATTTCAAAGGAAGCCATAAAAAAATTTATTATTGGTTCGGAAAATATGATTTTTCATTTGAAAAAAATAATGAGTTGTTCTGGAGTGATAATGTGTTTCCTGAAGGTTTTTTTT
>JAHDCZ010000167.1:0-2231 GCA_020629615.1 Saprospiraceae bacterium | reverse complement strand
GCTTTGAATCAAGTAAGATTTTAATTGATTTTGATTTTTATCAAAACATAGAAGATTACTCTGATAATAATAGTATTTCAGACACCTTTGTTCATGAGAAAACGGGATATTCTGCCGGGATTCAATATGGTGAGTTAAAGAAAAATAAAGATTGGAAGTTTAAAATAACTTACACTGAGCTTCAACGATATGCTATCCTAGATTATATGGCTCAAAATGATTGGGCCCGTTGGGATTATTCCTTGTTCAATTCCCCAGATGGCAGATTGAGTAATCTAAAAGGAATAGAAGTCGTTGCTGGATATATGATCCATCACAAGATCAATTTGATCGCCAAGTATTATAATGTACATCAAATTGTTCCTACAGGTACGCATAATGAAACAGGACAGAGGGTACGCTTTGATTTGAATGTAAAGATTTGAGAGCTTAAATTCTGTATTTGATGAAAAGAACACTAGAGAATAGAAGCCAAAAAATTTATAGTTCAAGAGTTGAAAATGGAAAAATAGATATTCAATTTTCTACACTTTATAAATTATTCGAACAGATTTCGAAAAGCGAATTACTATTTCCATCAACCATAATATCTAAATAAGGAGATGAGATATTTTACTATCTTGATTATTTTAATAGCATTTTCTAATTCACTTCAAGGTCAAAAACTTGACTCGATTTATTATCCTTTGATCGAAAATATTTCGACCTTAAGAACCATAGTTTTGCAAAAGGATATTGAAGCCTTATACCAATTTGATTCAACGATTAAGCGATGGAGTACTATTGAACCCAATGATGAGCATCTGGGTACATTTATGTTTCAAGTAGAATATTGTATTGCATTTCTAAATTGGGATTTAAAAAAAGTAAGGAAAGAATTTGAAGATCTCGAATACGGAAAAAGATTAGCTCCTCTCGTGACCAATGAAGAATTGCAAAGTTTATGTGATAATTCTTTTTTAAATCAGTTGATTAGATACGGGATTTTAAAGAGAGATTATCCTTTCCCCATTAACCACGAAGGGGTTATACATGAAATTGAATTCCTAGATCTTGAGAAAGGAATGAAAATTGCAGATGTCGGTGCTGGCAGAGGAATTTTTAGTATTCTTCTTGCGCTTACAAAACTTGATCTTACTATCTACATAAATGAAATTAATGATGATTTGCTGGATTCTATTGAAGAAGTCTTGTCTACTTATTTTCAAAACTATCATTCAATATATTTAGTCAAAGGATCAAAGAAAAATGCAAATTTACCTTCTGGGATAGATAGAGTTTTTATCAGAAATTCATTTCACCATTTTTCTAAGAAAAAACAAATGTTGAATTCTATCAAAAAGTCTTTAAATGACGACGGCTTACTTATTATTCATGAGGCATTAAAAAGTGAAGAACCAAAGGATGAGTGTTCAAAAAAAATGGATGAAGCATCGCTAAGAAAGGAGATGGCTAAATATGATTTTGTCTTAATTGACGAAATGAGAAAGGGCCAAGTGATTGTCTTGAAGTATAGAAATCCTACGAAGGAAAGGTAATTCAATCGCTACCATAAACAATTCCTATCTTGCATCTGTTCTAATTTGCTAGAATGAAAAAATCTTATATGCAACTTAACTTCCAAGACACCTTCAACAAAGAACTCCCCGCTGACCCCAATCTCAACAATACGAGACGTCAAGTTAAAGAAGCTTGTTTTTCTTTTGTAACCCCTCGGGTACCTACTGATCCGAAGCTCCTACATGTTTCTCAAGAGATGGCAATCGCAATCGGCTTGGTTCAAGATGACTGGCGCTCAGATAAATTTGTAAAAGTATTTAGTGGGGCTGAAAAGATTAATGGAACCAATCCTTACGCCATGTGCTACGGTGGACATCAATTTGGACATTGGGCGGGACAGCTAGGTGATGGTCGCGCGATCGTCTTAGGGGAAGTGCTAGAAAATGAGCAGCGTTGGATGTTACAATTGAAAGGGGCAGGGGAGACACCTTACTCTAGATCGGCAGATGGATTAGCAGTGTTGCGATCTTCGATTCGCGAGCATTTATGTAGTGAGGCCATGTTTCATTTGGGGGTGCCGACAACGCGTTCTTTATCGCTGTGTTTGACAGGGGATCAAGTGATGCGCGATATCATGTATGATGGTAATCCAGCGTATGAAAAAGGCGCCGTGGTTTGTCGAGTGGCACCGAGCTTTATTCGATTTGGCAATTTTGAAATATTCGCGAGTC
>JAHDCZ010000036.1 GCA_020629615.1 Saprospiraceae bacterium | reverse complement strand
AGCAGAAAAGATATAGAATGAAACCAAAGATTTTAATACTCGATAATTATGATTCCTTTACCTATAACTTAGTTCATATGGTGGAAGCTCTAACAGATAATCCATTGGATGTGATACGAAATGATCAAATTGATTTAAACGAGGTAGATCAGTATGATTTTATAATTCTTTCTCCTGGACCTGGATTGCCTGATGAAGCGGGTTTTCTTAAAGAATTAATTTCGAAATACGGAGATTCAAAACGGATATTTGGGGTTTGTTTGGGCTTACAAGCCATAGCCGAAGTGTATGGTGCTCAATTGAAAAATTTAAATAAAGTTTTTCATGGGATCAAAACCACAATGTATCAAACAGAAATTGAACATCATTTATTGAAAGGTATTCGTAAAGAGTTTGAAGCTGGTCGATATCATTCTTGGGTAATTGATAAAGCGACCTTGCCAGATTGTTTAGAAGTTATTTGTGTTGATGCAGAGAAAGAGATTATGGGTATTCGACATAAGTCGAATGAAGTGTATGCGGTTCAATTTCATCCTGAATCCATTATGACTCCAGATGGTAAGCAAATGATGAAGAATTTTTTAAAAATAGTGTGATGAAAAAGATATTGAATCAATTGTTTGACCATCAAAAGCTGAGTGCTGAACAAGCCAAGGAAGTACTGGTTAACATAGCCGAAGGTGCCTATAATGAAGCTCAAGTGGCTGCGTTTATCAGTGTGTATTTAATGCGAAGTATTTCAGTGGAAGAATTAAAAGGCTTTCGCGAAGCCTTATTGGATCTATGTATTGATGTTGATGTACAAGATCGAGAAACGATTGATGTTTGTGGTACCGGAGGTGACGGAAAGAATACATTTAATATTTCTACCTTGTCCGCTTTCGTTATCGCAGGAGCAGGATATCAAGTAACCAAACATGGAAATTATGGTGTTTCTTCTTTGTGTGGATCTTCTAATGTCCTGGAGCATTTAGGATTGAAGTTTCACAATCATGTAGATGGTTTGATTCGACAGCTTGATGAGTGTAATATTTGTTTTTTGCATGCCCCTTTATTCCATCCAGCAATGAAATCCGTTGGTCCAATTCGACGACAATTGGGAGTTAAAACCTTTTTCAATATGTTGGGACCATTGGTGAATCCAGCTCGTCCAACACATCAAATGGTGGGAGTGTTCAATTTACAATTGGCTAGAATGTATAAATATTTAATGGAAGATGCCGAGACCAGATATGCGATTCTTCATGCCATTGATGGTTATGATGAAATCTCATTGACTGGTGCCGTAAAAGTCATCTGTAAGGATGAAGAATTGTTGGTTTCCCCTGATTATTATTCTAAGCCAAAATATAATCCGGCAGATATATTTGGTGGAGAGACAGTAAATTCAGCATCTCAAATATTTCTAAATGTTTTGCAGAATAAAGGGACGAAAGCCCAGGAAGATGTTGTAATGGCCAACGCAGCGACAGGTATAAAATTATTTAAGTCAGAAGCCGATATGCAAAGCTGTATGTTGGAAGCGGAAGAATCTATTCGTTCTTTAAGTGCCTTTAAAAGTTTACAATCAAGTATCGAATTAAGTCAAAAATATTCATGAGTATTTTACACGAAATAGCAAAACATAAGATAAAAGAAGTAAATCTGAAAAAGGCAGAACAATCGATAGATGATCTGCAATCAAAACCGCTGTTTTTACATAATCGAAAAAGATTAATAGATACCAAATTGGCTAAGACTGATTTATCAATTATTGCAGAATTTAAACGAAAATCTCCTTCTGTATCAGCTATAAATTTGGATATCGATATCAAAGAAGTGATAGAAGGATATGATTTGAATGATGCCTGGGGGATAAGCGTTTTAACCGATCATAAATATTTTGGAGGAGGACATCAAGATATTATTGAGGCAGGATTCTATACTGCTAAACCACTACTTAGAAAAGATTTTATAATTGATGAATATCAATTGTATGAATCAAAAACTTTGGGTGCATCTGTTGTGCTATTAATTGCAGCAATATTAACCAAAGAACAAGTATATTCATTCGCCGTCAAGGCAAAAGAACTGCATATGGATGTCTTGCTCGAAATACATGATAAAGAAGAACTTAAATTCTATAACCAACACATCTCTGCAGTAGGAGTGAATAACAGAAACTTAAAGACCTTTAAGGTTGATTGTGCATTGTCGAAAGAATTGATAAAGTATCTGCCGAAAGACGTGATTAAGATTTCAGAAAGTGGTTTAAAGAAAGCGGAAGATGTCGCACAATTAATGAAGCTTGGGTATGATGGTTTTTTAATCGGTGAGCGATTCATGAAATCTTCGGACCCAGGACGAGAATTTTCTCACTTCACAAAAGCAGTGAATCAATTATTATGATTCAAAATAAGTTACATATCAAAGTTTGTGGGTTGACTAGTTCAATAAATTACTTAGAGATTTGTAAGTATCCGATAGATATGGTTGGTTTTAATTTTTATAAAAAATCAGCTCGATATGTAGAAAAGAATGTCTTTCCTAGAGTAAATGAAATTAAAAGAGTCGGTGTATTTGTAAGAGAAAATATAGAGAATATTAAACAAAAGCGGGACTTATTTGAATTGGATTTTGCGCAATTGCACGGGGACGAATCAATTGCCGATTGTCGCTCGATTCAAAGCTTCCTACCTGTGATTAAAGTTTTTCGAGTGGATGATGATTTTGAAATGGAGTCAACCAAAGATTTTTCTTTTTGTGATTATTTTCTATTTGATACCAAAGTAAATTCATTTGGAGGGTCTGGAAAGAAGTTTCATTGGGATAAATTAAATATGTATAAAACATCCGTGCCATTCATTTTAAGTGGTGGATTGGGTCCAAGCGATGTAAAATCCCTTAAAAAAATAGATCATCCTATGCTCGTGGGGCTTGATGTAAATAGTGGATTTGAAACTCAAGCGGGTATTAAAGATCCCAAATTGATAAAGAATTTTGTAAACGAAATTAAGGTCTGAATATGAGTTATAATGTCGATGATAAAGGATTTTACGGCCAATTTGGAGGTGCCTTTGTGCCTGAAATGCTATACGCCAATATTGAAGAAATTCGAGTGAATTATCGTGAATTGTTAAAAGAGAAAAATTTCTTAAGTCAATTTAATGCACTTCTAAAAGATTATGTAGGACGTCCTTCACCGCTTTATTTTGCAAAGAGATTATCTCAAAAATATCAGACAAAAATATACCTAAAGCGAGAGGATCTCCTGCATACTGGAGCACACAAAATTAATAATACCATTGGTCAGATTTTGTTGGCAAAACGATTGAATAAAACAAGGATTATTGCAGAGACGGGGGCAGGTCAACATGGCGTTGCCACAGCCACTGTATGTGCCTTGATGGATATGAAGTGTATTGTTTATATGGGAGAAAAAGACACTATTCGACAGGCACTTAATGTAGGTCGCATGAGGATGTTGGGAGCTGAAGTTATTCCTGTAACGAGTGGAAGTAGAACTTTAAAGGATGCTACTAATGAGGCGATAAGAGATTGGATTTCTAATCCAAAAGACACGCATTATATTATTGGGTCCGCAGTGGGGCCACATCCATATCCCGATATGGTTGCTCAGTTTCAGTCTGTCATTAGTAAGGAAATTAAGACTCAACTTCTGCAACAAACGGGAAGTGAAAATCCAGATTATGTTATTGCCTGTGTAGGTGGTGGGAGTAATGCGGCGGGAGCTTTTTATCATTTTTTGGAGGATAAAAATGTTGGACTAATCTTAGTCGAAGCAGCAGGCAAAGGAGTTGAAACTGATTATTCTGCGGCAACCAGTGTTTTGGGCTCTATAGGAATAATTCATGGAAGTAAGACGCTTTTAATGCAAACGTCGGATGGTCAGATTATCGAGCCATATTCAATTTCAGCTGGACTTGATTACCCCGGCATAGGACCCATGCATGCACATTTAATAACAAGTGGACGTGCAGAGGTTTTTGCTTGTACTGATCAAGAGGCCATCAAAGCAGCTATAAATTTAACGCGTTTAGAGGGCATCATTCCTGCTTTAGAAACAGCACATGCTTTTGCAATGTTAGAGAAAAGAAAGTTCGATTCAGGAGATACTGTTGTACTCAACGTTTCTGGCAGGGGAGACAAGGACATTAATACATATTTAAATAATATTCAGTATGAATAAGTTGCAAAAGGTACTTCGAAAGCGTTCAAAAAAATTATTGAATATTTACTTGACTGCTGGATATCCAAATATTGATAACACTTTGGACATTTTATATGCACTTAATGAACAGGAGGTCGATTTGGTAGAACTGGGTATTCCATTTTCAGATCCACTTGCCGATGGTTTAACGATTCAGCAATCCAGTGAAATGGCTTTGAAAAATGGGATGAGCGTCGAGCGATTATTTGCAATTTTGAAAATGGCAGATTCTGATCGATTGCCTCCGCTCATTGCCATGGGCTATTTAAATCAAATGATACAGTTTGGCGAAGAGCAGTTTATAAAGGATGCCAAAGACTCACATATTGATGGTTTGATTATTCCAGATTTGCCCATGGATATTTACCAACGTGATTATCAAGATCTTTTTCGTAAGTATGATATGGGGATTAGTTTTTTAATAACACCTGAAACTTCCAATAAGCGAATTCAGTCTGCGTTAGAATTGAGTAATAATTTCTTATATGTGGTCTCTAGTTCAGCTACAACTGGTGGGAAAGGTGGGTTTTCTTTAAGCACAATGGATTATTTAAAAGCAGTCCAAAGGATTGAAACAGAGATTCCTAAATTGGTTGGTTTTGGAATTCACGATAAAACGACATTTGAGGCAGCTGTGAAGTATTGTGATGGAGCTATTGTAGGAAGTGCCTTTATAAGAATGCTGCAAAAAAGCAACGATTATCATAAAGACATTGCGACTTTCGTCGAAAAAATAAGGACATAAAAAAAACCGCAATACTTTTAATGCGGTTTTTTTTCTTTTAACACCTTAGTATAATAATTGAGAATAATTCAATATTCTTAACATAAAGATGAGAGAAAAAATTGTTTGCTACAAGTCTTTAAACATACAACCTAGCTACGCTGATACTACATAAGCTCTACTTAAATCAAATATTGCTTTATAGTATAGTGATTTGATCGGGATAAATTTAAAATTGGGTCTTTCGATTTTTGATAAGAGGAGTTTTCTTTGATGCAAAAAAAAACCACATGTTGATTAAACATGTGGCTTATTTTTTAACACCCTGAGAATTTTTACAATTCTTAACAAAGATGAGGCAAAATCAATTGTCGATCAATAGGCAATACCCTACGATTACACTACATGATTACTATGTTTCCTCTACAAGTTAAAAAATGGTAGCAAAAAGAGTGACGCAGCTTAATCTTGCAATTCGACCAAAGTTATTTTATGGTAGACGAAGGAATTAATATTTAGGAACTGAGTTGTCAGAAATTTCAGTTATTATTATACTGGAACTAAACTTCGATGCTATGATTGATTTGTTAACATATATTTCTTTAATAACTGGAGGCTTACTGGTGTTGCTTCTTTTGTTATCTCTATTAGGTGGGTTGGAATTAGACTTTGATCTAGGTGGAACAGAATTAGAAACTGATGGCGGTGGGGGATTAGGCATCGTGAAATCTGTATTGACTTTTTTCTCGGTTGGAGCTTGGGTGGTGCGATTGATATTGGCCACAAGTGATAATCCAGCCTTGGCATTTACCATCGGAATTATTTCTGGTTTCGTAGCTGTGTTTTTTTTGAGTTTCTTGTTCAAAATATTACTAAAGCAGGAATCAAATGTTAATTGGAAACCAATGGATGCTATGTATAAAAATGCAGAAGTGTATTTAAAAATTCCTAAAAAGGGAGAAGGGATTATTAAGGTAGAAATCAATGGCGTCTATCGTGAATTAAAGGCTAGGAGTAAGTATGGTAAGGACATTGCAACAGGAGCCAAAGTTATCATTGAAGACATTGACAATGGGTTTGCGCTTGTAAATCCAATTAAATAACAAATTCTAAACATCAAAAGAACAAATTATGAATATGAGTTTTTTAGGCTTAATAGCCTTTGTAGTTGTGATTTCAATTCTGGTTATACTTTTTTTAATCAGTAGATTCAAACGCTGTCCAAGTAATAAGATCTTAGTCGTTTATGGTAAAACAAGTGGTGAATCTTCTGCGCAATGCTACGCCGGTGGAGCGGCTTTTGTATGGCCAGTTATTCAGGATTATCAGTACTTGGATTTAACTCCATTGTCGATAGATGTGAATTTGCAAGATGCCTTGTCAAAACAAAATATTCGGGTTTCAGTGCCAGCTCAATTTACAGTTGGAATAAGTAATAAGCCCGTTTTGATGTTGGCTGCTGCCGAAAGGTTATTAAATCTAGATCGACAATCCATAAATTCCTTAGCCCATGATATTATTATGGGGCAAATGAGATTGGTAATCGCCAATATGGATATTGAAGAATTAAATACTGATCGGGACAAATTTGTTGAGTCGGTATACCGGAATGTTGGAGACGAATTAAATAAAATTGGTTTGGAATTGATTAACGTCAACGTTACAGATATCCAAGATGAGTCCGGTTATATCAAGGCCCTAGGTCAAGAAGCTGCTGCCAAAGCGATTAATGATGCTAAAGTTAAAGTGGCTAATGAGGTCAAAACTGGATCTATCGGTGAAGCAGAAGCAGGTCAGGAGCAAAGAATTAAAGTTTCTGTTGCGAATAGTAAGGCCGAAATAGGAGAGGCAGAAGCGGCAGCTGAGGCCATTAAAGGAAAGAATACTGCAGCAATCTCGATTGCCAATTCAAATGCAATAAAAGATATAGAGGTCGCGGAAGCAGAGAGAAAAGCAACAGCTGCTAAAAAAGTGGCCAATGCAAAAGCTTTGGAAGAAGCATATAGCGCAGAAAAGGCTGCCGAGTTGGCAAGAGCGGAAATGGAAAAAGCTAAAAAAGTTGCCGATGAAATTGTAAAGGCAGAAATCGAAAAGAGAAAAGTTGTTATTGATGCCCAAGCTGAGGCAGAAAGAAACCGAGAGCTGGCAAAGGGGGATGCCGATGCCGTACTTGCTAAATTGTTGGCACAAGCAAAAGGAACAGAGGAGCTTCTGAAAAAACAAGCCGAGGGATTTGATAAATTAGTTCAAGCGGCCAACGGAGATCCTCAAAGCGCAATTGGATATCTAATGATTGACAAGTTAGCAGAATTGACACAAATACAGACCAATGCTATTAAAGACTTGGATATCGATAAAGTAGTTGTTTATGATAACGGTTCTGGTCAGGGAGTTGGAAATTTTATACAGGGTTTGTATAGTATGTTTCCTCAACTTAATGATTACTTAAAGCAAAATGGCCTAAGTCTACCAGAAGCATTAGTTAAAGAAGAGAACGAAAAAGTTGAGAAAAAGACAGATGAATAACTATTAAAAATAGTTAGATAAAAAAGGGGGAAGTCAATGATGATTTCCCCCCTTTTTCGAGTTAATTGAACATAGCCTCTTTTGATTTAGCTATGAGCTTTTTGGCTGTAGCAATGATTTCTGGATTTTCAATATTAACATAACCACCATGTGGTCCTGGTTGGACATGTTTTCCAACTATTTCTCCGTCATCATACTTTTTGGCACCAAAATAATTTCTTACCGTTTGTTCGTCTAAATTTAATTCTTGAGCAATTGCTTTTACACCACCTGTAGGAAGCTGATGCTTAATTTTGCGAAGTTCAGCGAAAGTAATATTCATTCGTCAGTTTATTTAGTTATGAAGAGATTCTCTCGAAATTTAAAACAAATCTTCCTAATTCCAAATAAATAGAAATATTATTTTGTAAAAAACTACAAAAGCAATAGTAAAAGTTCATGTTGACCCCTTGCGCCAAATAAAGACATGGCTAATTTAGTACTGAATCTACTTCTGTGTATTCCAAATTGAACGCTTTAGAAACTCCTTCATAAACTACTTTGCCATTCACAACATTTAGCCCCAGTTTAAGGGCATTATCGTCTTTGCATGCTTGCTTCCATCCTTTGTTAGCGAGTTGAATAGCATAAGGTAATGTGGCATTAGTTAAAGCAATAGTTGAAGTGTAAGGCACAGCACCGGGCATATTCGCTACACAATAGTGAACGACATCATCAATGACAAATACCGGATCTGCATGCGTTGTTGGTTTACACGTTTCAATACAGCCACCTTGGTCTACAGCCACATCAACCAACACTGTTCCTGATTTCATCGTTTTTAGCATGTCTCTGGTCACCAAATTCGGTGCTTTCGCTCCTGGTATTAAAACAGCTCCGATGATTAATTCATGGTCTTGAACCAATTGACGAATATTGTATTCATTAGAATACATCGTATTGACATTTGCTGGCATTATATCAGCCAAATGACGTAAGCGATCTAGACTAATGTCTAAAATGGTAACTTGAGCACCAAGACCTGCCGCCATCTTGGCCGCTTGGGTACCAACGATTCCACCTCCTAAGACTAATACTTTTGCTGGTGGTACTCCGGGAACACCGCCTAATAGGATTCCTCTTCCTTTTAGAGGTTTTTCCAAATATTTTGCGCCTTCTTGTGTAGCCATTCTACCCGCAACTTCAGACATTGGCACCAAAAGAGGTAAAGAACGATTAGGCAGTTCAACGGTTTCATACGCTAAACAAACCGATTTACTTTTAATCATTGCTTCTGTTAGTGGCTCATAAGATGCAAAATGAAAATATGTGAATAACAACTGATCTTCTTTAATCAAGTTGTATTCTCTTTCAATAGGTTCTTTGACCTTGATTATCATCTCTGCAATGGCATAAGTATCTTCGATTGTAGGAAGAATTTTTGCTCCCGCATTGATATAATCATCATCCGAAAAACCTGATCCGTCACCCGCCGTACTCTGAACATAAACGGTATGATCTCTTTTAACTAATTCTAATGCTCCAGCAGGGGTTAGGGCCACTCTGTTTTCATTATTCTTTATTTCTTTTGGAACTCCAATGATCATTTTAATAGTATTGTGTTTGGTTAGAAAAATGTCTAAGCAAATCTATTAAAATATCTTATACTATTAGTAGAAAAGTTTTGGCCTGGCAAACTAATTCAAAAAGAGAGTAAAAGACAAAAAAAAAGCCCGTGAGACGAATCACGGGCATACTCAATTTAATAACCAAAACTCATATGCCCTATAGTATTCAAATAGCGTGCCAAACATGTATAATTCTACCATGTAATAAATACCAAAAAAAAATGCTCGCAACTTCTTGCGAGCATAAACGAATTTTACAATTTAATAACCAAAACTTACACAATACAAATATAATACATATTATTAATTATTGTAATATATAAATCACTTTATTTTAGCAAAATACATGTATTAAAATTATTTAATGTGTAAAATATTAAAAATGAGGACTTTTATAAGTCTCATTTCAGTCAATAAAAATTGGTGTTTTATAGCTAGAAATTATCTTTTTTTGGATTAAAAGATCAAAAAGCTTGTTTATGGCCTCTTTTCCTGTTTCTCCTAAGTCCAGAGAATATTGATTAACGTAAAGATTAATATGTTGCAAAAGAACATTTTTATCCATTTCCTGCGCATTTTGTTGAACAAATTCACTGTTTTCTGTCGAATTCTCTCTGGCAAACTTTAAACTTCGCATCAAAATTCGATTCACTTTTTGATGAATTTCATTTCCAAGATCTCTTTGAATTACGATTCCACCAAGTGGAATTGGCATTCCGGTGGTTGTTTCCCAGTATTCTCCTAAATCTATTACCTTTTTTAAGCCCTTCTCCTTATACGTAAATCGGTTTTCATGGATGATTAAGCCCAAATTCGTTTTTTCTTCTAGTACCGAACTTTCAATTTCAGAAAAAAGAACTTCCTTTTTTAGAGTGAGATGTGGGAATGCTAGACTTAATAGAAGGTTTGCCGTGGTCAGTTCTCCAGGAATTGCAACCGTGGCATCGGGACTTTCTGCAATCGTCATCTCCTTATTTGTGATTAATAATGGTCCACAGTTGTTTCCCAAGGCACTTCCACTTCTCAAGAGAATATACTCGTCAGTACAATGCGTAAAGGCATTAAAACTCAATTTGGTCATCTCAAGTTGACCCCGCATAGCTCTTTTATTTAATGCTTCAACATCTTCAATCACAAATTCAAAATCAATTCCTTCCAAATCAATTCTTTTAGAATAAATAGCTTCAAAAAGATAGGTATCATTGGGGCAAGGAGAAAAACCAAATCTAATCTTCATATCTTGTTTCTTATTTACAAAAATAAAGGTTTCTTTTGCAGCAATGGCAAGATTCAATAATATAAAGATACTGTACTCCGACAATCATCTGATCGCAGTAAGTAAACCTGCCAACATTATTGTGCAAGGTGATAAAACTGGTGACGATTCGTTATTGGAAATTACAAGAGCTTTAGTTAAAAAGAAATTTAATAAACCGGGAAATGTTTTTTTGGGATTGGTTCATCGACTCGATCGTCCCGTAAGTGGTGTCGTTGTTTTTGCCAGAACATCGAAAGCGCTGGCAAGAATGAACAGGCTGTTTGCTGAACGAAAAGTAAAAAAACACTATGTAGCGATCGTAGGCAATAGACCTAAGGAATTTAATGCCATGCTAAAACATTTTATCTCTAAGGATTCAAAGAAGAATCGAGTCAATACCAGTAAAAAAAAGACTACAGGTGCGAAAGAGGGTATATTAGAATATAAAATGCGAGCAGAGGTTTCGGGCAAAGTAATGCTCGATGTTTATCCTAGGACAGGGCGACCACATCAAATACGTGCTCAATTGGGATATATAAATTGTCCGATTGTAGGAGATCTAAAATATGGTTATCCGCATCCAACGGAGAATAAATCTATTTGTCTACATTGTCGTTCGCTTTCTTTTATTCATCCTGTTAGCCAAGAGCCCATTAAAATTAAGGATGCTCGACCGAATACCATTCCTTGGTCTCTTTTTCCAAAATAATTGCTTTACGAATAACAGAAATTTGATTTTTGCTGTACATTTGCGCTCGGTGAGGGCTGTACGGTCAGCTCCTTCTGAACTCCCCCAGGGTGGAAACACAGCAAGGGTAGGAAGTTGAGCGACTGGGTATAGTTCCTCACTTTTTTGTTTCTAATCACCCCTAAATTAAGAAGATGAAATTTTTTATTGACACAGCATCATTGGAACAAATCCAAGAGGCGAAAGACTTTGGTATTCTGGATGGAGTCACTACCAATCCTTCGTTAATGGCCAAAGAGGGCATTAATGGTCAAGAAAATATTTTGGGACATTATAAAATGATCTGCGATCTTGTAGATGGTGACGTTAGTGCCGAAGTAATCTCAACGGATTTTGAGGGTATCGTTCGTGAAGGGGAAAAATTAGCAGAGATTGCACCAAACATTGTGGTTAAAGTTCCAATGATCCGTGATGGCGTCAAAGCAATTAGTCATTTTACTAAAAATGGAATTAGAACAAACTGTACCTTGGTTTTCTCTGCGGGTCAAGCTATCCTAGCTGCTAAAGCCGGTGCAACGTATCTATCTCCATTTATCGGAAGATTGGATGATATCAGTTGGCCTGGAATGCAATTGATTTCGGACATTGCGGAGATTTATGCGATTCAAGGATTTGAAACTGAGATTTTGGCAGCATCCATAAGAAACAGCTTGCATATAGTTGACGCCGCAAGATCAGGCGCAGATATAGTCACTTGTCCTCTTAATGCTATTTTGGGTTTGTTAAAGCATCCTTTAACCGATATTGGATTGGCTAAGTTTTTAGCGGATCATAAAAAATCAAATTCCTAATCTTTAGCTATTAAGTCCAAGCTAAGTTTGATCATTTCTTGTATTGTGTGGGTTGGTTGCTTACTGAATTCTTGAGTTACTCTATTCGCAAGAATGGCATTGAGGGAAATGGCTCTGTGATTTAACAGACGGGATATACCATAAATTCCGGCGGTTTCCATTTCCAAATTGGTGAATTCAAAACCATTTAACTTAGTATTAAAAACATCAGAAAGCTCCGTTCTAAAACTGCTGTTCAATCTCAGATGTCTTCCTTGCGGACCATAAAACCCATTCGCGGTAAGCGTCACACCAGACTTAAAATCATTTTTGAATTTTTGTGCTAATGACTGATTGCCTTCAACAAAATAGGGGCGATACTTTTCTTGAATGGTTTCAAACTGATCTTTAAAACTTAAATTCAATTCTTTTTCTTTCGGACTTTCGTCCAAATCATAGTAATGGATCAAACCATCAAAGCCTATTGCCATTTCAGAATATAGAAAGTCATCGACTTTTACCTTTTCACTTATGCTTCCCGATGTTCCAATTCGATAAAAGTTTAGGGACTGTAGCTCTTCTCGAATTTGTCTTGTTGCAAAATCAATATTGAAAAGCGCATCAATTTCGTTAAATACGATGTCAATATTATCGGTGCCAATACCCGTTGAAATTACGCTAATTCTCTTTCCTTTGTAAGTTCCAGTCGTCGTTTTAAATTCTCTTCGATGAATAGTGAATTCTATGTTGTCAAAATGCTGGGTCACCGCATCAACACGATCTGGATCTCCCACTGTAATGATGTCCATTGCCATTTGACCAGGACAAACTGCCAAGTGATAAATTGAGCCATCCGGATTGAGTATAAGTTCTGACGAAGGAATGACCATAGTTGTTTTATTTTTGTCAAATATAAATATTACCGATGAAGAAAATATACTACTTAAAAACTTGTAGCACATGTCAACGAATAAATAAAGAATTAGGGGTGGACAACAGTTTTGTCTTGCAAAATATCAAAGAGGAAAAAATTACAAAGAAGCAGATTGAAGAAATGAAATCCTTGAGTGGGTCTTATGAATCATTATTCAGTCGTAGAGCGATGAAGTATAAATCTATGGGTCTAAAGGATAAAGAATTAAAAGAGACTGACTATAAATCTTTAATTTTAGAAGAATACACTTTTCTAAAACGTCCTGTAATTATTATTGATGAAGAAATTTTTATCGGAAACTCCGCCAAAGTGGTCGACGCCATTAAAGAAAAATTGAAATGAAAAAAGAGCATATTTCAGCGTGGTTTCAATCCTTACAAGATGATATTTGTACTGAGATCAATAACTTAGAAAATAAGAATGTTTTTCAAGAAGATCGATGGGAGAGAGAAGGAGGAGGTGGAGGACGATCTCGAGCCATCACTGGTGAGATCATTGAAAAAGGTGGTGTAAATTTCTCTGCTGTTCATGGTAAAATGCCATCCAAAATAGCCAATGCCTTGGGCATCGCACCTAATAATTTTTTTGCGACTGGAGTTTCTATTGTTTTGCATCCAAAGAATCCTATGTTGCCAATCATACACATGAATGTCCGCTACTTTGAAACGGATCAAGGTGATTGGTGGTTTGGAGGAGGAATTGATGTAACGCCTCATTATGTGGATATAAATGATGCCATTTTCTTTCATTCTTTCCTTAAAGAAAAATGTGATAGCTATGGTGATCAATGGTATCCTAAATTCAAAACTTGGGCCGATGATTATTTTTTCATTAAACATCGAAACGAAACTAGAGGGATAGGAGGAATTTTTTTCGATCGTGTAAACGATAAAGAATTTGGATCTAAGGAATCGTGCTTTGATTTTGTAATGGATATAGGAAATAGTTTTGTACCAATCTATATCACATTAGCCGAAAGGCATAAGAACAAAAGCTACACTAAATCCAATCAGGAATGGCAGTATTTACGTAGAAGCCGATATGTTGAATTTAATTTGGTTTGGGACAGGGGGACAAAGTTTGGACTTGATACCAATGGCCGGACTGAATCAATTTTAATGAGTATGCCTCCCCGAGCGCATTGGGTATATGATCACCAAGTAGTTTTGGGATCGCCAGAGGACAAGACTCAGAATTTGTTGGTTAAAGGAATTGACTGGATTAATTACAAAGAAGAGTGATACTTGGTGTGGTGATCACATTACTCTGATTTCCAGCTCGATCAGTTAGCTGAATGTCAAAACTGAGTTCGTTTGTAGGATATTCGACAGGCGACATGCAAGGTGGAATACCATCAGGAAATATACAGCAAGTCGTTAAAACCAATAATCTCACCTCACCGCTAATTCCGTTGCCAGTACCTTGTTGCGGAATCTCTGGAGTCTTAAAGCGATCATAGATTTCACCTGTTCGATTGTCAATTAGAGTAACATTCAATATGTTGTTATTTGCACTTTCTCCAATATCGCCGTCCCCGTCTGTAAAACTAAAGCTCAAAAATAGGGAGTCTTCACCAATGCCCTGGATCATCTGATTGTCAGACATGCTCAAGAAAGTAATCTCAGGAATGTCAGAGTAATCAGGCGAACTTACACACGAAGCGAATATTAAACTTATGATCGTGATATAAAGGCTATATTTGAACATCTTTTCCTTATTGGATTTTAATTAAAGCTACAATCATTTCTGATAAATCAAATATTATTCAACGAGTTTCTGATCTCTTCAATCATCCTGAACAATTTGATGAATTGGCCTTGGATGTATTCCGATATCAGTATCGTTATAACGAAGTGTATCACCAATTTGTTGAAGATTTAAATGTAAATCCCGATGACATTGTCACGCTGGAACATATTCCTTTTTTGCCCATTTCCGCATTTCGACATTACAAAGTCCTGCGTAAAGGATTATCAAAAGAGGTCATTTTTGAAAGTAGTGGAACGAGTGGGAGCACAACGAGTAAATTGCATCTTCATGATATAGCATGGTACCAACAAAATGTCGAACAAGGATTCACTTCCATTTATGGAGACCCAAAATCATATTGCTGGATGGCTCTACTCCCTTCTTATCTTGAAAGAAAGAATTCTTCTTTGGTTTATATGGTCGATCATTTTATTCGCCATTCTAAGTATGAGCAAAGTGGATTCTTTTTGGACAATTTGAATGATTTACAAAACAAACTTAAGGAAGTTGTCCGTCGTAAAATTCCTACTATATTAATTGGGGTTAGTTTTGCCTTACTTGATTTTGCAGAAAACTATGCCATGGATTTATCCAGCATAGTCGTCATGGAAACAGGTGGTATGAAAGGTAGGCGAAGAGAAATTCCACGTTTTGAACTGCATGACATACTAAAGGAGAAATTACATTTAAAAAGTGTTCATTCTGAGTATGGAATGACTGAGTTGTTATCTCAAGCCTATTCCAAAGGTGATGGAGTATTTGTTTGTAGCCCTACCATGAAAATAATTGTCAAGGATCTTTCAGATCCTTTTGCCCTGAATAAGATGGGAAAGTCTGGAGTATTAAATGTCATTGATTTAGCCAATGTCGAACAATGTTCGTTTATAGAAACATCTGACATCGGAATCAAAATGAACGACGATCGATTTCAGGTACTGGGGCGCTTAGATCACGCCATGCTTCGTGGCTGTAATCTGCTTTATCAAGTTTAATTACATCGCTATACCGGATAGACCTTCAAATAACCAATTGGCTAAAGCTTGCCGATTGCTTGGTCGTGTGATTCTCTCTTGGTCATTTGCGTTCTGAATGTTCGCTAATTCTACAAAAGCTGCGATTGGATACGTGTTTCGTAATACATAAAGTCCTCTACCCGTGACATGTCCCTTATAACCTCTGCCTTTTTGATATTTATTATACTTCTTTTTAAATGTATTTTGAAGGTCATGACATAATGCTTTACTTTTTTTGCTTGGTCCATAATGATAGAAAAATACATCCTGACTTTTACCAACTCCTCTAGAATCGACATGAATGAAAATAGCTTTTTGCTTTTTCACACCTTGGCTTTTGTGTTTAGTAAATAATCTGTTAATCGCATTAGAGCGCTGATGTAATCTTTTTTTCTGTTTAGCAGGGATTTGTACGTTTCCCATGCATATTTCATCATGGTCACAATCCAGATATGGTTCTGTGCGGATACCATCAGTTTTGTCTTGGATTATTATATGAACAGTTGCCCCGTGCTGCATTAAGTTTCTTGCGAGTCTCAATGAAACATCATAGGCATATTCATCTTCGCACATGGTATTGGCACACTTTAAGCATTGTGCACCGGGATCAGGACCTCCATGTCCAGAAACTACATAGTAAACTTCATTTTTTAATCTCGTGTCGTGGATTTCTACATTGGCAAAATCTTTTCCAAATAATGGTTCATAAATAAACTTGCCAGTTGTCTTTATCTTAGAGGCTTCATTTTTTGTTTTTTTGACTTTCGTCGAATGGGGTTTTTGATTGTTGACAAGTTCTTTTCCAGTGACGAGATTACAATTGACATTCGCATAAGGCACCCATAAAATTTTGCTGTCAGTATAATGTGTTTTGCGTAATCCTCTCGCTTTTAAATCTTCATTATATTCTTTGATTTTGACAGCCTCTTTCCAGCTTTCAATCCCGATAGTACTTCTTATGCTTCGACCGTTATAGGTATAGAGATAAACAGGTAGAATGTATTCTTTTCCTTGCAGTAATGGGGCATCGTTGGGAATACCATTCAGTTCGTAGAATTTTTTAACATTGCAAGGATCATTATTCAATGTATATCGACGAAGCAGTGAATAAACACCATCTCCAGATTTGGCTTTGACTTGATGAAATTCTTGAGATTGAGTCATCCCAATTTCGGCTTGACCGAAAAGAAAGAAGAGCGCAAAGCTCAATTTGAGTAAGCATTTCATAATTGTAGTATTAAGACCAGATACAAATATATCAAATTATAATTAATTGTAATATGTAAAGTGGTGTTAATCTTGCTATTTGTATTTATTTTACCATAATTCAATGAATAATTCATTTTATACTAAAAGACATAGGATTCTCTAAGATTGATTCTATCTTTGGTAAGATTTAGCTCGGTAGAATTGAAGCAAATATTATATTTAATAGCCAAGGATTTTTCGATAGAATTGCGTCAAAAGCACGCAGCAGCCGGAATTGTATTGTTTTTGTTCACCACGGTTTTTGTGATATACAAATCGTTCAACCAGTTGACCCAAGAAACTTGGAATGTCATGTACTGGATTATCTTTCTTTTCGTTTGTCTGAATAGCATTTTAAAGAGTTTTGTTCAAGAGGGTAGAGATCGAGCTATATATTATTACACCTTGTTCGATCCCATAAAAGTTATTTTGTCTAAGATCATTTATAACTTTTTATTCTCATTGGTACTGGCCGTATTGCTTTTTGGTCTACTCAGTTTTTTTACGCTGAATCCCATTAAAGATTTTACACTGTTTGGATCAGGGCTTGTCTTGGCATGTTTTGGCATTTCGACGATATTTACCTTTGTCGCAGCAATTTCTGGCTTAGGTCATAATAATGCTACGCTCATGGCGGTAATGGCTTTGCCAATTGTATTGCCGGTATTATTATTGGCGATCAAGATTAGTGCTCAAGCGATTGGTATTATCTTGGATTCTTCGGTTGATGTCGATTTTATGTATTTAATTGGTATAGATATGCTTATGTTTGGATTAGCTATCTTACTTTTTCCTATATTATGGAGAGCTTAGATTATGGATAGAATTAAAAAGCATTGGTGGAAAATTTTAAGTATTGTTTTAATGCTTTATACTTTGATCGTGGGAATGGGTACTCCTTTGAAACCCGGTATATTGGAGGTTTATCCCTACAACGCCCAAGCAGGAACTCAGCTAAGGTTGAAGGTAAAAGGATATAATTCTAACTATGATCAAAATGAAACCACGGCATGGTTAAAGATTGATAGCTCGTATTATATTCAATCAAGATTTTGTGCGTCTATTACTTACGATGTGATGACTGCTGTTTTTGATATTCCTGAATATCTTCCTAGTAAAGACTCTATCGTCCAAGTGAATCTCATTGTGAGTAATGATGAGGATAAAGGATCTATTCTTCCAAGTGCTGTTTTTATCAAGCAAAATGCTATTGATTCTTTGAAAGGGCTTGCTCCTTGGTCTCGTTCAAATACCTTGGAAGAGGTTTATACCATGGAAGAATTTCGTTTTCCATATCGAAATGTGATTTATGAAACCGTAAGAAACACATTTTATCACGTGGCTTTGTGGTTTGCCATGTTTATATTGTTGATCATATCTTTGGTGTATAATGTAGGCTATTTACGATCACCTTCATTAGAATTGGATACCAAAGCTTATGCGTTTACTGCTGTCGCGATACTTTATGGAATTTTGGGGTTGATAACGGGTTCAATTTGGGCCAAATTTGCATGGGGAGCCTTTTGGACAACAGATGTTAAATTAAATATGACCGCAGTAGCGATGCTGATATATTTCGCCTACTTGGTCTTGAGGAGTTCGATACCTGATTTGGACAGAAGAGCCAAATTGAGTGCGGTGTATAGCATTTTTGCTTTCTTCGCATTAATTGCACTTGTATTCATTATTCCGAGAATGACCGATAGTTTGCATCCTGGGAATGGAGGAAATCCCGCCTTCGGAGGCGAAGACTTGGATAATACCTTGCGCATGGTTTTTTATCCTTCCATAATTGGTTTTACCTTGTTGGGTATTTGGATCGCTAGTTTAAAAATCCGAATAAGTAACGTAGCCGATAAATTGCAGTCACAAGAATAAAATATTCGTCTAGAATGATACTTATTCTAATAAAATGACGACTTTTGGTTTAAGGAACAGAATACAAATGGACTTTAAAAGTATTTTAAAAAAAGCGAGTTTTGATTTTTTCTTCAAAGCTATGCAAAGCGTACAGAGTGTCATTTTTTTTATGAATTCCTACCTAGCCTTTCCTTTTCGAATGAATAAAATGTTCTTGATTTTATTACTTCTTTTTAGTTTTGAATCCACTGTTTTCGCTCAGGCGAACGATGCAGATTTTCTTCGTAGCACCGGAATGATTTATTGTGTGATTGCAGTGATTGCCGTTGTAATTATTGGTTTGGCTTTGTATTTAATGCGATTAGAAAAGAAAATAAATAAACTAGAAAAAAAGTATAACAATGGGTAGTAAACAAGCTAGCTTTTACGAAAGCGTTCAGCGCAATTTCGATAAAGCCGCAGCCTTGACTAATTTGCCTAAAGGCTTATTAGCTCAAATAAGAGCCTGCAATTCAGTGTACCAAATGCGTTTTCCAGTAAAAATTGGAAATAAATACGAAGTGATTGAAGCGTACAGAGTACAACACAGTCACCATCGTTCTCCTACCAAAGGTGGAATTCGTTTTAGTAGTCATGTGAATCAAGAAGAGGTAATGGCATTGGCATCTTTGATGACCTATAAATGTGCGATTGTTGATGTACCGTTCGGAGGTGCAAAAGGTGGAGTAAAAGTAAGTCCTAGAGGCTATTCTCCCGAAGAATTAGAAAGAATTACAAGAAGATATACAGTCGAGTTGATTCGTAAAAATTTCATCGGACCTTCTGTTGATGTTCCAGCTCCTGATTATGGAACAGGACCAAGAGAAATGGCTTGGATTTTAGATACTTACATGACTTTCAATCCTAGAGAAATTGATGCCGCGGGTTGTGTTACAGGAAAACCTGTAAACCAAAATGGGATTAGAGGTAGAACGGAAGCTACAGGTAGAGGTGTTTTCTATGCAGTAAGAGAGTTCTTCAGTTACAAAGAAGATATGAAAAAGTTAGGTATAGAGCCTGGCCTAGAAGGAAAAACGATGGTAATTCAGGGTCTTGGAAATGTAGGATCTTATACGGGTACTATCTCGCAAAAAGAAGGAGGAGTAAGAGTCATTGGAGTTTCTGAGATCGAAGGAACTATCGTAAGTGATACTAATATCGATATCGAGAAACTATTGAGATACAGAAAACAAAAAGGGACTATTCTCGGTTTTCCTGGAACCAAAACATTGAAAGACAGAAAAGATTGGGTGAAGATCGAATGTGATATTTTAGTTCCAGCTGCATTGGAAAGTCAGTTACACAAAGACAATGCAAAATTTGTTAAGGCAAGAGTGATCGCTGAAGCGGCAAATGGCCCAGTAACAGCAGATGCAGAAGCAATTCTTTTGAAAAAAGGTTGCATCATTATTCCTGATATGTACTGTAATGCAGGTGGAGTAACGGTTTCTTATTTTGAATGGTTGAAGAACTTATCTCACATGCGTTTTGGAAGAATGGAGAAACGGTTTAATCAAAATAGCAGAACGATGTTATTAGATAAAATTGAAACCATGACCGGAAAAACCATCACTAAAAGAGATCGAAGCATCATAGCTAAAGGAGCGGATGAAGTTGATTTAGTACGTTCCGGACTTGAAGAAACAATGGTCACTGCGTACGCTAATATTAGAGAGATTTCAAAAAGAAAGCGCTCAGTAAAAGATATGAGAACAGCAGCATTCTTAAGCGCATTAGAAAAAGTTGCCAATGATTATATGACTCTAGGTGTCTTTCCTTGACATTTATTTCATAGTAACGAAAAAAGCGGGCTCACTAAATTTAGTGAGCCCGTTTTGATTTTATAAAAAACTAACAACAAACCGAACATGTCCAGCTAGGAAAATATAAGAATCACTATTACCACAACGAGGAATATTATTACAAAGGATAACAGATTGGAAATCAAGGTGCTTTCCTTTCTTTATTAGAATCAATTCTCCAATTCTTCGTCAAAATCACTCATCAAGTCTGCTAATGGATCAGAAAAATTAAAAATCGAATCAACGATGCTTTTTTCCAAAACCTCACATTCAGATAAACCATACAGACAGAGCTCCATAAAGCTTAGTATGTCGTTCCCTTTATTTGCGTCTTCCCCCAACTGTTGTAATCCTGCAATGTTTTCTAATTTCATTTTAAAATCATGATCATTATCATCATTGAATAAATCAATATCATTCCCTGCACCAAACCACGCACGTACAACACCGTATTGGTCTTTTTCTTCGCTTGCTTTTCTAGGGTCAGGGAAATATTCTAGGAATTTTTCTTTAATCGATCTTCCCAAAAGATCCAGAGCGACGAGATAAGGACCTTCTTGTTCACCTTCATAAACCAATTCTATTTTTCCAGTGATACCCGGAATGACTCCCCAAAAATCAGAGATTCTTGCTGTGGTCGTTTTTTCTTTATTTAATAACATTCGGCGCTCAGCCGTAGAAACTAAATTCTCATATGCAGAGATGCTAAGACGGGCAGAGACCCCACTTTTTTCATCTACAAAATCACTTTCACGAGCATGAAAGGAAATCAATTCTAAAATTTCCTTGATATGATCAGGAACATAAATCGATTTTTTTTGCTCCTCCGAAATATTAGCTTCTTGAGTAGTAATCATTTTGGCGACGTCAACTGTTCTAGGATAGTGAGTCAAAATTTGGCTCTCAATACGATCCTTCAATGGTGTAACAATGCTTCCACGATTAGTGTAGTCTTCGGGATTGGCGGTAAACATGAACATAATGTCCAAGGGAAGTCTAAATTTAAATCCTCGGATTTGTAAATCTCCTTCTTGTAGTATGTTAAACAAGGATACTTGAATTCTTGCTTGAAGATCGGGAAGTTCATTGATCACATAAATACATCGGTTTGCTCTTGGGATTAATCCAAAATGAATCACTCGTTCATCAGAATACGGTAATTTTAGATTCGCTGCTTTTATTGGATCCACATCTCCAATAAGATCGGCAATGTTTACATCTGGCGTAGCCAATTTTTCAACATAACGATCATCTCGATGTAACCAAGCGATAGGGGTTTGATCACCTTGCTCTTGGATAAGGGTTTTTCCAAATTTTGAAATCGGATTAAAAGGGTCATCATTAATCTCACTACCCTCAATATAGGGCATATATTCATCCAATAATCGAGTCAGTAAACGAGCGAGTCTGGTCTTGGCTTGTCCACGCAATCCTAAGAGTAAAATATTGTGTCTTGATAAAATTGCACGCTGTAGATCTGGGATCACAGTATCTTCAAAACCATGAATGCCATGGAATACATCTTCTCCCTTTCTTAAGTAGCTCATTAGATTTTTTCGAAGTTCTTCCTTGATTGGAAGGCTTTGATATCTAGTTTTTTTAAGTGCTCCTAATGTTTTTATTTTAGCAATATCCATCACTTCTTCCTTTTTCCTTGTTTGTAATCTTTAAATATAAATTCACCTAATCCGTCAAGACTGCTATAGAAAGCCTTTCCGTGATTTGCCTTAGTAAATTTTTCAACAAATTGAACTAAAAATGGGTCTCTCGCGATCATAAATGTAGTTATCGGTATGTTTAATTTTCTACATTTTACCGCCAAGCCCAAAGTACGATTTAAGATTTTTCGATCCAGTCCAAAACTATTTTTATAGTATTTTTTCCCCTTTTTCATACAGGTAGGTTTCCCGTCTGTAATCATCATGATTTGCTTGTTGGGTGTTTTTTTCTTTTGAAGAATGTTTAAGGCGAGTTCCAGACCAGATATCGTATTGGTATGATATGGTCCAACCTGAAGATAGGGAAGATCCTTTACTTCAATGGCCCACGAATCGTTTCCAAAGACAATGATATCCAGAGTATCTTTGGGGTAGCGAGTTCGAATTAGTTCAGCCAATGCCATAGCAACTTTCTTTGCCGGGGTAATGCGGTCTTCACCATAAAGAATCATGGAGTGCGAGATGTCAATCATCAGGACCGTACTGGAGTTAGTTTTGTCATAGGTTTCTCGTACTTCAAGATCGTTTTCCGTCAACATAAAATTGTCGATCCCATGATTGACCTGGGCATTTTTTATCGAATCGTATAAGGATATCTTATCCAGTGAATCCCCAAATTGGAAGGGTCTGTTACCACTGGTCATCTCGTCACCTAATCCGGATTTTTTGATACTATGATCACCTCGCTTGGATTTTTGCAAGTCTTGAAAAATATCTTCAAGCGCTTTCTGGCGAAGAGAAATTTCCATTTTTTTACTGGGATCAAAACTTCCTTTTTGCCCTTTGTTTTCCTTCAGATAACCACGTTCTTTTAATTCGTTGATGAAATCAGCCATGCCGTATTCCTCCGTCGTTAACTGATGTTCTTTATCAATGGCAGTCATCCAAGAAAGGGCCTCAGAGACATCACCTGATGTGTAAAGCAGGACTTCTTGAAATATTTCGAACAAGCGTTCAAAATGATTATGTGGTCCGTCACTCGGTATATATTTCTTAAAATTCCAACCAATCATAATTCGAATGTAAGGTATTTGAAGTCATTAAAATAACATTATGAAGAGTAAAAGGTTTTGGTTAAATTTTGTTAAGAAAAATCAGAAAAATCAGAATAATTTGATTATTACGATAATACTGTTTATTATTGTTTTAAAATAATTAGATATGGGAAAAAAGGAATCTGCCAGCTGTTGCAATGTTGAGGCGGTAGTAAGTTTTGACAAACGTGGTCAACTTGTTTTACCCAAAGATTTAAGAGAAAAATTTAAATTAATCGAAGGTGAGAAATTTGCTATCGTCAGTTGTACCAATGGCGAAGGAGAATTGTGTTGTTTAAATTTAATACGGACAGGAGAATTGCAAGATTTAATTAAGGGCTTTTTAGGTCCTGCATTTATAGATATAATGAGGTAATGATTGTTGCCATCAAGATGAAAGTACTTTCATAATCCGCGGTTATTTTTTAACTTATTAAAATAGGAATTATGAATCCATTCACATTGATTTGTGACATTCTAGGCTGTTGTTCTGGATGTTGCTAAAAAAGGGAGGTCGGTTCTTCAAAAGAGGAGCCGACCCGTTTTGATTACATAGTAATCTGATTTAAAGTTATGTATTTTTATCTTAGGCTTTCGCCGAAAGGCAAAAAAAATAAAATGCAACGCAACGTATTTAAAAGTGATTGGATATAGAGATTGAATGCATTTACTTTTTGTTCAATCTAAATATTTTAAAATGAAAATGTTAAAAAATATTTCTTTATTCTCACTACTTGTATTGCTTGCTTTCAGCTCATGTCGTAAGGATGAAGATAATCCAGTTATTATAGACGAAACTGTTATTACACCTCCCAATATTATAGTTAATGCCGATGTTTTAGGTACAGTGTTTGATCAGGCTGGAGATGCGGTATCAAATGCTACCGTTACAATGGGTGTTCATTCAACCTTAACGGATGAAAATGGCGCATTTATTTTTTCAAACAAATCAGTCAACCAATATGGTCAGTACATTAAAGTGGAAAAAAATGGCTACTTCTTAAACTCCAAATTTGTTGAACCAGGATTAAATGAAAGAGCTCTTGTGAAGTTTGAAATGATTCAAAGATCTTTAACCAGTACTTTTTCTTCTTCCGCTGGTGGCGTTGTAAGTTTTGGAGGAGCTGAAGTTAATTTTTCTGCCAATTCGATCGTAGACGAAGCAGGTATTGCTTACAGCGGTGCAGTAAATATTTATGCAACTAGATTTAATCCTGAAGAAAATATATTGGATCAAATCCCGGGAGATTTAAGAGCCATTAGCGGTGGTAATGAGATCGTTCAATTGGAGACATATGGGATGATTGCTGTGGAATTAGAAGGTGATTCAGGTCAACGCTTGAATATCGCAGAAGGTCAATCGGCTACAGTAACCATGCCTATCCCGGAAGGGCAATTGTCTAATGCTCCTGATGAGATTCCATTGTGGTACATGGACGAGACTACGGGATACTGGATGGAAGAAGGTACAGCAACTAAACAAGGAGATCAATATGTTGGACAAGTTACTCATTTTTCGTTCTGGAATTGCGATTATCCTTATCCTCTAGTACAACTTAGTGGTACTGTTACATTTAATATTAATGATACACTGGGCTGGGCCACTGTTCGAGTAACAATTAACGGAACTGGTATCTCAGCGTATGCTTATTTAGACGAAAATGGGTTCTTTACTGGAAAGGTGCCAAAAGATGAACCCTTGACTTTGGAAGTACTAAATAATTGTGGCGATGTTGTTCATACAGAAAATCTAGGAGCCTTAACCATGGATACAACTGTTCCAACGATCGATGTTAATATATCACAAAGCTCCATCGTAAATGTATTTGGGAATTTGGTTAAATGTGATTTGACTCCTGTCACTAATGGGTACGCCGTTGTCGGTGGTAGTTATCCTCAATTTTATCCTGTAGATGCCAACGGAAGTTTCTCTACAAGTTTGCTTTCGTGTAATCCAATTATAACTGTAAAAGGATTTGATTTGGATGAAACCAAAGCCTCTGAAGAGATGACACATGATTTATCTGGATTAACAGAATTAGATTTAGGTAATATAGACGTTTGTGATGATATTGTTGAATACATTCAATATACGCTTGAAGGGGAAGATTTTACGATCCTTGATCCATTTCTTTCTTATGGTGTTGAAACTCCGTCATACTTTATTCTAACTGGGAATGGTATTGATTCCAGTATCGTAGAAATATATATAAATAACGTCTTTGACGCAGGTACTTTCAATCCTGACTACTCAGCTTTTACGGGTTGGGTTGACTTCACAGATTGGTATTCTGCAGTTTGTCAGGGATGTGACGATTTTGATTTTACAATCGATGCTATCAATCCAGTTGGTGAATTAATGACTGGATCTTTTGATGGAACGATGCAAGTCAATGGTGTAGATGGCACGCCAGTTTCGGGTTCCTTCAAGGCCTATCGAGATGAATAATAATAAGTAATCAGTTAATAATAAAAGCGGGAGCAAAGTTTTCTTTGTTCCCGCCTCTTGAATTTGAACGATAAACAAATCATATCATCCTGTAAAAAAGGAAATCCTAAAGCGCAAAGAAAGCTGGTGGAAAAATATGCCCCTATGTTAATGACGGTTTGCCGTCGTTATTCAAATCAGTCGTTTGATGCAAAAGATGTCTTGCAAGAAACGTTCATCAAAATATTTAAACACATTGATACATTTGATCCAACTCGAGGAAATTTAGAACCTTGGCTGAGAAAAATAGCAGTTAATACTTCTTTGAAATATTTGAAAAAACAGCAATTATTCTATCAAAGAAATAACGAATTGAGTTATGATCATGGACAAGAACCATCAGTCTATTCAGATTTGGATGAAGAAGAAATGATTGCAATAATTCAAGATCTGCCAGACACTTATAGGACTGTTTTCAACCTTTATGCTATAGAAGGCTATTCCCATAAAGAGATAGGAAAAATGTTAGAAATTGAGGAAGCTAGTTCCCGGAGTAACCTCTCAAGAGCAAGACAATTGCTACGAATAAAAATTACTGAACTTAAACGTCGAGAATCATGTCAGAAGATCGTTTAGATAAACAGATAAAATCCAAATTGAAGAACCATGAAACGAACATGGACACCGCTTCGTTTTGGGATGAATTATCACCCAAAATCCAAAAGAAGAAAAAGGATAAGAGAGGCTTAATATGGTTATTCTTCATACCAATGTTTTTAGGCTTAATCGCACTAGTTTATTTTAACTGGGATGGGGCTTCGAATGAAAGGAACACTTTAACCTCTGGTCAATCGGAGTTGGATTCCAATAGATTACAAGAATCTAAAGGTAATTTAACCCATTCGATAATGGCTGATGATGAGCTAGATCTGAATGAAATTGCTGCGTTAAAGAAAGATGAAAATGAATTAAGCATCACTTCTGAAAATCAAAACAAGCATGAAGAAAAAAATGAATCGTTTGGACACATGAATCAAACAAAAGACAAAGAATTAAAGTCTAAGAACACCAACAATGAGAACTCAGTAAACAGCCTAAACACAACTCAAAGAAAATCCTTTCAGTCAGTTGATTTAAGTTCTACTCGTAGCAAAATAGCAACCCAACAAATAAAACAGAATTTTACAAACAATACAAACAATACAAGCAATACAAATGAAAAATCAAATCCTCTTGAGATTGTTCAAGACAATTTGATTACAAATTCGACTAAGCTCCTAAGGTCATCTTTTGATATTGCTGCTTTAAATTTCAAACCTGTACCACTGGATTGGAATAGAGACCTTCAAATTCCAACTCAATTATTTGAAGAATTTGAAGCTAATAAAATTATCTCACCTTCTTGGAATTTTGGACTTTCCGGATTCGCTTCTTATGGACAGTTTCAAAGGCAGCTAGAAAGTCAATCAGATACCTTGGGATTGGCTTTGAAAGCCAAACGCGAAAGCAATGAATCTTCGCTTGAATCAGTCGGAGGGGGGCTTGTTTTTGAATTCGAGCATCGATCTGGATTTTATGGAACAATTGGTCTCAATTATACTTGTTTAAATGAAAGATATCGAGGCATAGTAATTTCAGAAGACATTGAATCAAGAAGCAATATAGAGACAGGAATTGAAATCACTCCTGATTCGGTTTTTGCCTATTTTAGTGACGCTGAAGTTTTAGTAACATATGGTATTGAACAGATTAGACACAATAAAACGCAGTTTTTGGATTTGCCGATAAGTCTGGGATATCGAAGAGGTTTGGAAAGATTTGATATTTCCTTTGAACTAGGGACCCAGATCAATCTTCTCACATTTTATAATGGCACCATTGCAAATCAATCGGATGAAGGTTATAATTTAAGCAATGATGATCAATACTATTTCAAAAAATCAACAGGCTTGTCCTTGAACGCCGATGTTGTACTGGGATATAATTTAAATGATAAGTATCGTTTATGGACAGGCTATTCATACTTGAATAGAATGTCAAGTGTTACAAATTCCAATTATTATCTACAACAGTATTATCAACAAAATAGATTGAAACTGGGGTTGCAAATTAAATGGTAAACGAAAAAAGAGCGATCCTGATTAGTGGATCGCTCTTTTTTATAAAATAGATTTAAGATTTAAATCTATTTATTATTTGACTTTAAAGTTTCCTTTTCCGACCATAAAACCATTGTTATACATTTCAACATCATACATTCCTTTTGCCAATTTATAACTCGCAGTCCAATCGACACATCCTTCCGCATCATTATTACTGTATTCTATTTCTCCAGATGTTGTGTAACGCACTTTTGAATTGTCAAGTTTATTTGTCAAAACACCAGAACCTCCACTTTCCA
>JAHDCZ010000035.1 GCA_020629615.1 Saprospiraceae bacterium | reverse complement strand
AACTTGCTAAAGAAATATAAATTATGTTAGTATCATAATCGTTTAAAACATCTCGCAATGCAATTATTCGTATAAAAAAACTACCTCCAATTTACTGCTCACATCCTTTATAAAAGTAATCTTTAGAGCATTGGAAGAAATAGGTAATAGAGGGAAAATCGGCTCATACTTATACAGTATATAAGTTCCATTATCTACTAGGTCTTTCGATCCTAAGCAAGATATCAACTCGTCTTTGCTCAAGTTTAACAAGCCTTTATCTTCAACCAAACTTTTAACGAACAAGGATCTTGTCGAGTAGGTTTTCCACTTCGAACAGCTTGACATATTAAAAAACAATGTGATTAAGCTGAATAACAATATGAAGAATAATACTTTTTTCAATTTTTAATTATTTCCACTATGTTAGTTAGTCCACTATAATCTTGATATTGCCTTATGTTTCTGGACGGTATACCCGCATCCAAACAAATATTTAAATTCATTTCAACACTTCGTTCAATCAGCTCCCAATTTGCACACAATTCTATCCATAACTTATATGGATTATTTACTCCAATATTTGTAAATAAAATTTTCCCTCCTTTCTTTAAATGTTCATAAGCATTCTTTAAAGAAAAAGATATTTGTTTATTGGACAAGTAATCAAAGAGTCCACCAAAAAGAATCAAATCAATTTTATCGTAATTCTTATTTAGGTTTCGAATAGTTGATATTACATTTCCGTGGTCAAAAATTATTTTCTCCCGGATACTTGGTATTAGCCGATCCTTTGAAAAAGCGAGTGCCTTTTCATCCAAATCATTTAAAATAATTGTAAAATCCTTTTTTCTTCCAACCTTATCCTGAACCATTCTGAGATCATAGGCACTACCGCTTGCACATAGGAGTATAGTTGGGTCAAATCTACCGTTTAGACACTCTATTATTTCAAGACTTTGAATTTGAACCTTATTTCGATGTTGTTGAGCTATTGAAGAATTTAAAGCATAACGTTCCAAATAATTTTCAAGATTATAATCTTCTTCATAAAAATTATTAGAACAAAGTTGTTCAATCGTTAAATAATCTCCTTGATATCCTTCAGGCCATAATTGAAGTCGTTTAATAAAACTTGATTTAGAATGGATTTCCCTAATGACGCTTATTCTATTTCGAAATTCTATTATATCCCCTTCTTGAAAAAGCTCCAGTAGTACAGCGCATAATTTATGTATATATGCAACAGTCTCATTATAAAATTTTGGACTAAAAGAACCGGATGACAACATTACTTTTTCAAGAAATAATAATTCTTCAGTTAATTTCTCAATCAATATCATTTAAAATATTTTAGTTTATAAAATCCATTAAGCCTTGTCTTTTAGCTCCGAATGAATACGCTCAGTTCATCCTTTATGAATCTTAAGAGAAAAGGTAACCCTGTATCCAGATCATTAACGTATTTTCAAATACACTTTTTATCAGTTCAACATTATTCTCCTTCGAGGGTTACCTGTTTAATTTTTATTCATTAACAATAAAAGATCTAAATAAAATGTTGGAATCTGCTTCAATACTTTATAGTCTAATCTTTAAGAAGGGAAAATTTAAACTGGGATTTTTGTATGACAAATTCAACTTTTCATTCAAATCAAATTTCACTTTTCTCAGACTTCAAAAATATTTTTAGCTTAGTAAATTTTGAAGTATCTATTACAAAATGGATTGGATAACAGAAGTTAAAAACAACGAAAATGAAACACTGTGTTTGGTATACAAAAAATATAGAAATTCTGTAACAGCATGGATGATGAAAACTTATAAGTTAAATCACGAAGATGCTTTGGAAATATTTCAGCAATGTGTTATTCAGTTTTATCACAATGTTCGAGAAAAAAAATTAACGGTATTAACTTGCAAACTGGACACTTATCTAATCGGAATAAGCAATAACATGTGCAAAGCCTTTTTAAGGAAAAGAAAATTACGTTCTACTTATGATTTCCCTCTGTTAATTCATCAAAATGAAATAGAGGAAAAAGAAGAACAGGAATCAAAGTATGCACTTTTGGAGAAAAGCATTCAAAAACTGGGAGAAAATTGCCAAAATATTTTACGCTTGTTTTATTATGAACGATATAACATGGAACAAATTTCTTTAACTCTAAATTTTAAAAATGCTAACACTGTAAAAACCCAGAAGTACAAGTGTATTAAACGTCTACAAAAACTCGTTGCTGGTTTAAAATAAAATTAATTATGAAAAATTTAGACTTACTTGATTCTTGGTTCAATGTTAAGCTCTCTGATCATCAAAAGAAAAAGTTGGAATCCGAATTTATAAATACCGTTGACGATCACATTACTCTTAAAGACCTAAAGGATATTGAAGAAACATTCAAGCGCATAGATACCAAAAACAAATTGACTATGCTCAAAGAACTGGATTCTAAAGAAAAATCGAGACCAACAATAGTCCCAATAACTTCATCTAAATACATTCTTGTCGCAGCGAGCGTATTACTAATTCTCGGTTTCTCGTGGCTATTTATGAATGAAGACAATAACAACAGTTTATATACAGAATTCCACGAACCGTATTCATCAATAGCAAACAAGCGATCCATGGATTCGCAAAAAAATTCTTTAGATCAAGCATACGAATATTACTTATCAGGTGATTATCAATTAGCAGAAGAACATTTCGCGGAAGTTCAAAATGACACGGCGCAATTTTACAGAGCACTTTCTTTAATGGAAATAAACGAACATCAACGAAGCATCGATGTGATGATTGGTATTCAAAACATTTCTGAAAATTATCCTATTCAATTCTATAAAGGCTTGTCTTATTTAAAGCTAAACGATATTAAAGCTGCAACCAAAGAATTTCGAGAAGTCCCGAAAGTTCAAACTTACTATTTCAAGCGTGCTGCTGCTCTACTTAAAAAAATACAATAGTGCAAAACGCCGTCTTCAACAGGAAGGATATTTTTTTTATAGCGCTCTTTGCCATTACGTTGCTCTTTGATTTGAGTTGCAAAAACGATACTTCAGATTCTGAGAACAAGGACCTATTAACAGAATTTGAATTTAATAATTATCGTGAGGACATCTTAGGTTTAGACAGTCTACTTAAATCTGAAGGAATAAATACTGTGAAAACCAAATGCGACTCCCTTCTTAAAGCCATTGAAAACAAAGAATCAAAAAACTGGGCTAAACTGAATCAAATTAAAGGAAAGCTTCATTTATATCAATATGAATACTCAGAGGCAAAAGATTGTTTTATAATAGCGCAGAATTTCTGGTCTAATAATAGAGATACGCTCCATTTAGAATTTGGAGAAATACAACATTCCCTATCTTATATAAACTACTGTTTGCTTAATTATTCCGAGAGTTTAAAAAACATCCAGCGCAGTAATTTTATTCGAAAAAAATTGTTGAATAAAAAAAATAAACGACTTGGCGAGGGTTTAAAATTTGAAGGTCACATTTATGAAATCCTAGGTGACTTATCGACAGCTAAAATCAAATATCATGCGAGTCAAAAACACTTAAAAAGCCATTCAGGCATCGAATCTTCCTCGTTTGCAGAAAATCTTATTAACCTCTCTAACGTTAGTGTTAAACAAGGAGAATATACAACAGCAGAATCTTTACTTACCCAAGCAAATGAAATCCTTAAATCAGACACCAGTAGTATTCAATTACAAGCCAGTGGCCTATCTGGACTTGCGACAATCAAACAAGTACTTGGTGACTTTGAAGAATCGGAAAGATTAAACTTGAAAAGCATTGAGCTCATTCAAAGCCTTTTCGATAAAGATCCAAAAACCTTTGGAATGCATCTTTCCGCGCACAAAATTTCTTTGGCTCAATTGTATACAAATCTGGGAATTATTGATGGGGTCGAATCATCCTACAAACAAGCCATTCAGCTTATTAGAGAATTCTATGGCGATCAGCATCCGTCATACTCCAGGATTTTAAATTCTTATGCTAACTTTTTAATAAAAACTAAAGAATATCATAGAGCAGAAGAAGAATACAAAAATGTCCTTGCTATAACTAATAAAACGCTTGGAAATCAAGTATTAGAATACGCCAAATATTTATATAATTTTTCAACGACACAATACCATTTAAAGCATTATAAAAGAGCGGTTGACTCTCTTCATGAGGCCAAATTAATCGTACACAAGAAATCAAAAAAATCACCTCTTTGGTATAATATTATTTACTTAGAAGGTCTTATTAAAAAAGAACAAAACAAGTTTAGTGAAGCACTCGAAAAATTTAATCAATGCGTAGAATATCAAGAAGAGTACAATAGTTATTCTAAATTAAAATATATTAAACTTCTAGATCAAATAATCCATATTAAAAATCATTCAGACCCCAGAATCATTACGAATGATTTGATAAAATTGATAAAATCATTAAACTGGCAACTCAAATATTCGACTGAATTTCTCTCAGAATTTGAATGTGATCAAATGTTGAATAACGAGCTCATTCCTATTATCAATACCTCCTTTAAGAACGCATTAATTCTCAACGACCCAGAGATAAATCCACTAATTTATAATCTTGTCATTACACTGAAAGGATATTTACTAAATAGTGAAAAAACGACTATAGAATATATACTCAACTCAACGGATTCTGACAACAATCTAAAATTGAACGAATTATTGGTGATTAGAAATCAACTTTATAAACTTTCTCAAAAAGAAATCATTGATTCTTCCGAAATAAGCAAAGTAGTAGAGCGAAAAAGAATCTTAGAAAAAGAATTAGCATTTGCTTCCAAGGAATATAAAAAGAACCATGATTACAAAAACATTGAACACTCCAATATTGCTTCTAATTTAAAACAAACAGAAATAGCGATAGAATTCATTCGGGTTGGAAATGAATCTAAAAATGACATTCAATATGCTGCTGCCATTTTATCCTCAGATGGTAAAGTTCGCTTGACGCCAATTTGTAGCGAACAAAATTTATTGCGGTTAATTGAAAAATACTCCTTAAAAAATAATAGCCCAAATGGTATTTATTCTTTCAATGATTCTCTGTCCTTTTACAATACTTTATGGAAACCGCTAAATCTAAACCTAAAGAATATTAAGCAAATAAACTTTTCACCTGTAGGTCTCTTAAATAGAATAAACATTCCTGCATTACCGATAAATGAATTTGCTCAAATAAGCGATTCTGTAAAAATGAAACACTTCTCTAATACTAAAAACATTGTATTACTTAAATCAAAAAAAAGAAATAATAATGCCTTAATAATGGGAGGTGTGAAAAACCTAATGGAGGATACAACAGTAATAAATGACGCCCCTGTTCTTAAAATTCAAAAAAGATATTCCTTAACAAATCAGTTTATCAAGAATATTAAAGACCAAGATTTCCGATACCTCAAAGGTTCTGAAATAGAATGTAGACGAATCTCTAAAGTTTTAAAATCAAATGGATTTGATGTAGACCTCATAACAGGAATTGAAGCTTCAGAAAAACGCTTTAAGGAAATTGGTAACAAAACTTTATCTCCTAAAATCATACATCTAGCAACTCATGGTTTTTATATTCCTTCTGATCAATTTGAATTGTCTTTAAAGCATCCGATGAACAATCCAATGCTTCGATCAGGAATTTCATTATCCAATAGTAATAAAGTTCGAGCTTTTGATGGAGTACTCACGGCATACGAAGTTAGTCACATGAATCTTTCAAATACTTACTTAACCGTACTATCGAGTTGCAATTCTGGGCTTGGAGACAATATTGAAAACGAAGGAACCTTTGGTTTACAACGTGCTTTTAAAAAAGCCGGTGTTGAATATTTAATATATACTCTCTGGGAAATTCCTGATCAAACCACCATGGAATTTATGACAAATTTTTATACCAATTGGCTAGAAAAAAAAATGTCTATTCATAGGTCTTTTTTCGAAGCCCAAAAAAAACTAAAAGAAAAATACATAGACCCTAAAGTTTGGGCAAGCTTCGTTCTTATGAATTAGATTAACCAACAATCTCAAAATCTACTTGCGCTTTATCTAAGTCAACCGATAATAGCTTTACTCTTAAAGGATCACCTAGCTTCATTACTTCACCCGATCGTTTACCGGTAATTTTCATCTTACTGTCATCTAGAACAAACGGCTCCGGAAGTTTGGCAAAACTGATCAATCCTTCGGTACGACTTTCGATGATCTCCACAAAAATCCCCTTATCAATAATTCCGGATATTCTCGCGTCAAACACCTCCCCGACCCGATTCATGACATACTCCACTTGTTTGTACTTTTTGGATGCCCTTTCTGCTTCCATGGCTTTTCGTTCCATGGTACTGATGTGAAGACAGTTATCTTCCAATGTAGTTTTGTCGGTTCGGTGCGTTTTCATCAAATTCTTTTCTAACAACCTATGTACCAAAACATCCGCATATCGTCTTATTGGCGAAGTGAAGTGCGAATAATTATCGAATGCCAAACCATAGTGACCAATATTATCGGTGGAATACGCCGCCTTCGACATACAACGAATCGCTAGCGGTTCCAAAAGCTTTAAAGTCTCTTCTTCCTTTGCTTTTTTGGTCAACTCATTAAACGATTTTGCAATCGCATTCGGATTACTGATGTCCATTTTAAATCCTAGCTCCAAAGCAAATGCTTTAAAATCCTCCAATTTTTCTGGATTGGGTAAATCATGAATTCGGTATACGAATGGAATCTCCTTGTCTTTTCCTTTCTTTTGTATGAAAGTAGCTACTTCTTTATTCGCGAGAAGCATAAAATCCTCAATCAACAGATGAGCATCTTTTCTCGTTTTGTAATACACCTCAATCGGAAAACCTTCTTCATCCAATTTAAATTGTAGTTCGGGCGCATCAAATGCAATCGCACCATTTTTATACTTGGCTTTACGCAATTTCTTAGAAATCTTGTTCAACATCTTTATTTCATGCGCAAAATCTCCTACCCCAGATTCTATGACTTCTTGCGCTTCTTCGTAGGTAAACCGTCTTTGGGAATGAATGATGCTTTTTCCAAACCAGCGATCAACAATTTTATGCTTTTCATTAAAAGTAAAAATCGCGGAAAACGTAAAACGATCTTTATCCGGTACAAGCGAACATAAATTATTCGAAAGCTTTTCTGGCAGCATCGGAAGCACACGGTCCACTAAATAGACAGAGGTCGTTCTTTTTAAAGCTTCTTTGTCTAATTCTGTTCCGGGTCGTACATAGTGCGTCACATCAGCAATATGTACTCCGATTTCAATGTGACCATTTTCGAGTTCTTGATAAGATAAAGCATCATCAAAATCTTTAGCTGTCAAAGGATCGATAGTAAAACAGGGCACTTTTCGCATATCCCGGCGCTTCGCAATTTCTTCTTCGGTATATTCTTCTGAAATGGCATCATTTTCTTTTAATACCGCAGGAGGAAAATACAACTCAAATCCACTGTTGATGAGAATGGTTTTCATTCGTAGATCCGAGGCATTTTTTTCATTCATCTGCTCTACTACCTCTCCCCAAATGGAACGTCTAGGACCTTTGCCCCATTCGTTTATTTCTACGATTACAAAATCTCCATCTTCCGCTTTATTCAAATTTTCGGGTTTGATAAAAACGTCGATACTTGATCGTAATCCTTCCGCTTCTACCAATCCATATTTTTTAAACACTTTGATTTTACCTACTACTTTGGTCGTACTTCTCTTGACAACTTCGATCACTCTACCTTCAGGTTTTCTTTTACCTGGTCGTGAGGTGATTTGAACCTTAACTGTATCTCCATTAAAGGCAGAATTCATGTTTCTTTCCGCAACAAAAATGTCTTGTTCTCTTCCTTCAACAATCACATATCCTGAACCATTTCTGGTCATGTCTAGTTTTCCTATAAAGCAATCCTCGTTTTTCGATGCCGTTTTATCGACGACGATCAAATCGCGATTCAATTTAAATCTTCCCGACTTGATATGAACCAGCTTTCCCTTTTGTTCTAGAGCATTCAGGTGATGATTAATACTTTCTTTAGAATTTTTTCCTTTAAGAATCTTAAGTAAATCCTTGGCATTTAGCCTCTTTTTTGGTCTTACGACGAATGCTTTATAGATTGTTTTTTCTAATCCACTTTTCTTTTTGCTCTGGTCCGATTTCGAACCTCTTCTTCTTTTATTCATTAACTTTAATTAAGTGCATCACGCACATTTTAGGTGTTGCCTTTGTCAAACAAGATTTCTCCACTAGGTAATATTTCCATACTGAAGGCTTGACTTGATGAGGCTTGATAATTGGTTTCATTTCCTTCAATGGCACCGGCAATGATGTGAATAATTAAATCCTCGGTGAGATGAGCCATTGATTTTTTAACCCCTTCTGAATCTAATAACGTACTTGAAATGGCTTTTCGTTCAATAAGAATCCCATTTTTTTCAAAAGTAGCCAAAATAAAGTCATATTTCATCAAGGTCCCTTTCCAATAAACAATACCAATATAATTTTCAGCATCTGGCAATTGAACACAAGGAATGAACTCTGTAAACTCATCCAAATCTTGCTCCCATCGTGCCAAAAATTCATGAATTGCCTCTTGATTAAAAGGCCGGTTTGTACGACTAAAATCAGCTAGAGTATCTTCTGAAAAAGTCACTGGCAACTCAACCCTCGGAAAATAGTCCAAGAAATCCTGAAAACTCATTTTATTGACCGTTTTACTCATAGAATACAAAGATAAGCCTTATTTATCTAGAATACATCTAAATAAAGATATGCCAAAACAGTGGTACAGATTTTTCTCTAAAAAATTTAGCTTTGTAGTACACTCAAACTGTACATGATATTATGAGTTGGATAATAAAATTTTTCACATCCAGTATTGGTCAGAAAGTAATCATGTCCTTGACAGGTTTATTTCTGATTACTTTTCTTTTAGTGCATTTAATCGGAAATCTTCAGCTTTTGGCGGGAGATGAAGGTCAAGCCTTTAATATTTACTCTGATTTTATGGCTAATAATCCTTTAATTCAAGGCATTAGTAAAGGTCTTTACCTTTTCATTCTTCTTCATGCCATTCAAGGTTTGATGATGGCTTGGAAAAATAAAAAGGCCAAAACATCCAAATATGCCGGAGGTAGAGGAAGTGGTTCTTGGGCTTCCAAAAACATGGCACTTCTTGGGACATTAGTATTGGCATTTATGTTCATCCATATGGGTGACTTTTGGTATAAAATTAAATTTGATAGCAATAGTATCAACGCGGTCTCATATGCAGGATTGGATCATGAGATTAAAGATGTTTACAGCAAGGTTATGGAAACTTTCAAAAATCCAATTTTTGTAGTGGCTTATTTGATTGGATTAATTGCTTTGGCATTTCATCTCGGCCATGGTTTTCAGAGTGCTTTTCAAACCTTGGGTTTAAGACATAAAAAATATACACCAGCGATCAATTTCGTGGGATTAGCTTTTGCTATTTTAATTCCTTTAGGATTTGCGATCCTTCCACTATACATGTTTTTTAATTAACAATCGACTCAGCTATGTCTTTAAAAAATAACGTTCCTGAAGGCCCTTTAGCCGATAAATGGACCAAATATAAATCCACCATGAATTTGGTGGCACCAAATAATAAAAGAAGAATTGAAATCATCGTTGTGGGTACTGGTTTGGCTGGTGCTTCAGCTGCTGCCACTTTGGGCGAACTAGGCTATCAAGTAAAGTGCTTTACCTTTCATGATAGTCCTAGACGTGCGCATAGTATTGCCGCTCAAGGCGGAATAAATGCAGCAAAAAACTATCAAAATGATGGTGATAGTGCTTACCGATTATTTTATGATACCATCAAAGGTGGAGATTATAGAAGCCGCGAAGCGAATGTACACCGTCTAGCTGAAGTGAGTACTGAAATTATAGATCAGTGTGTTGCACAAGGAGTGCCCTTCGCTCGTGAATATGGTGGATTACTAGCCAATAGATCTTTCGGGGGTGTACAGGTCTCTAGAACTTTCTATGCGAGAGGTCAAACGGGACAGCAATTATTAATTGGTGCATATCAAGCGCTTTCAAGACAAATTGCAAGAGGATCTGTGACCATGTATAACAGACATGAAATGCTCGATTTAGTGAAGGTCGATGGAAAAGCGAGAGGAATCATATGCCGAAATTTATTAACTGGAGAAATCGAACGATTCGCAGCGCATTGTGTAGTTCTTGCTACTGGAGGATATGGTAATGTCTTTTATCTTTCTACTAATGCGATGGCATCGAATGTTACCGCCGCTTGGAAATCTGTCAAGAAAGGTGCATTAATGGCCAATCCCTGTTATACACAAATACATCCAACCTGCATTCCTGTTTCCGGTGAATATCAGTCAAAATTAACTTTGATGTCTGAATCCTTGAGAAACGATGGTAGGGTTTGGGTCCCCAATAAAGTAAGTGATGCCGAAGCAATTCAAAGAGGTGAGAAAAATGCACTTGATATCCCTGAAGAAGATAGAGATTATTACTTAGAAAGACGATACCCTGCATTCGGAAATCTTGTTCCTAGAGATGTGGCCTCACGTGCGGCAAAGGTAGCTTGTGACGAAGGTAAAGGAGTCAGTAAAACAGGATTAGCGGTCTTCTTGGACTTTGCTTCAGCCATAGAACGATATGGAAAAGCAGAAGCCCTGATGGCTGGAATTTCAAATCCTTCGAAAGAAAAAATCACGGAACTTGGTCGTGCAGTGATAAAAAAGAAATATGGTAATCTATTCCAGATGTACGAAAAAATCACTGGTGAAAATCCATATAAACTGCCGATGAAAATTTATCCAGCGGTGCATTATACCATGGGAGGAATATGGGTAGATTACAATTTACAAACTAATGTGCCAGGTCTATTCGCCTTGGGAGAAAGTAACTTTTCTGATCACGGTGCCAATCGCCTAGGTGCTTCGGCATTAATGCAAGGTTTAGCGGACGGGTATTTTGTAATTCCTTACACGATCGGTCAATTCTTATCTAAAGAAATACGTACTCCGGCCATCGATCCCAACGGTCCAGAATTTATACAAGCGGAAAAAGAAGTAAAAGAAAAGATCAATCAGTTGATGGGGATTCAAGGAAATCAATCGGTAGAGAGTTTCCACCGAAAGCTTGGAAAAATCATGTGGGAATATTGCGGAATGGCTAGAAATGCCGAAGGATTGAAAAAAGGTAGACAAATGATTCGGGATTTAAGAAAAGAATTCTACAGCGATGTGTTTATTCCTGGAACGAATGACGAATATAATCCAGAATTGGAAAAAGCTATGCGAGTGGCTGACTTCCTCGAATTGGGTGAAGTGATGATGGTAGATGCTCTAAATAGAGAAGAATCATGTGGAGGACACTTTAGAGAAGAACATCAATCCGAAGAAGGAGAGGCAAAAAGAAATGATGCAGATTACACATACGTAGCTGCTTGGGAATGGAATGAAGAAAATCCAATCCTTCACAAAGAAGACTTAGTATTTGAAAATGTTGAATTAAAAACTAGAAGTTATAAATAAACTTCTGTGACTAAATTATAAAGTGATGAAATTAACTCTTAAGATCTGGCGACAAAAAAATCAATCTTCCAAAGGTGCTTTTGAATCCTATCAAGTAGAAGCGGATGAACACATGTCTTTCTTAGAAATGTTGGACGTTTTAAACGAACAATTGATTTCGGAAAAGAAAAGCCCTGTTGCATTCGAACATGATTGTCGAGAAGGAATTTGTGGAACTTGTAATTTAGTAATCGATGGTCGCCCTCATGGTCCATCTCAAGGTACTACGACATGTCAGTTACATATGAGATCATTTAAAGATGGGGACACCATACATATCGAGCCGTTTCGCGCTCGATCCTTCCCTATCATCAAGGATTTAGTCGTTGATCGAACTGCCTTTGACCGTATCATTCAATCTGGTGGTTATGTCAGTGTAAACACGGGTCAAGCGCAGGATGGAAATGCCATTCCTATTGAAGGAAATACCGCTGCCAAAGCTTTTGACTCTGCTACTTGTATTGGTTGCGGGGCTTGTGTTGCCGCTTGTCCAAATGGATCTGCCATGTTGTTCACTTCAGCGAAAGTTCAACATTTAGGCTTACTTCCTCAAGGAAAAGTTGAACACAAATCTAGAGTCCAAAAAATGGTCGCGCAAATGGACAAAGAAGGATTTGGTTTCTGTTCAAATGTCGGCGCTTGCGAAGCAGAATGTCCCAAAGAAATTTCTATAGATAACATTGCGGCAATGAATAGAGGATTTGTAGGGTCGATGTTTTCTACGGAGGAGTAAGGAGGAAAAACGTTTTGTACTGAATGTAGAAAACTAAGTTATCGTTTTTTAACTCAAATTGATAATATTCAGCATTCCCAGTTTAATGAGAGTGTCAGGTAAAGATGACTTTAATAATTAAAAAGAGCCCCATTATTATATCAGGAGGCTCTTGTCTTTAATTATTTTGCATTACTGATATGATCGTATTGCCATTCCCGTTGATTTTTGTATTGACACCACATATTAATATTAAAATAATTTTTCCTTGTTGTTCTATATAAAACTAGGTCCTTTAGTTCTGGATTATTTTCTTTGAAGTTTTCAAAATTTCGCTCTAAAGATTCATAGTTTCTGCCTTTTAATGGTCTGCAATGAAAAACGAACTCAGCATTTTGAGTTGAAAAATTTATACTCGGGCCAAGATTCATAAACTCCCTTGGATCTATAGGTTTGAAAAAAAGTACAGTGACGAATAGAATACCAAGCAAAAAAGAAATAAAACTTACAAAAATATATTTCATCATATTAATTACAATTTGATTGTGGCGCTTCGCCAGACTCCGTACTTACTGTAACGTCTGGTGAAGTCAATAATTTTATTTCCTCGCCTAACGAGCCTGCGTTACTACATTGACCGTCAGTATCTCCTTCATAAGAAACCTCCGAATTAATTAGGGTTGTGATGGTACTTGCGGATTGTTCTACATTGTTCTAATGTTTCAAAAACTAACACAATATTTCAATGTCAAAATATCAAAGAAGATAGTAAGGGATTAAAAACTGAGCCATTGTTTTGACAATAAGTTCAACTTCAATATTTCCATGCCTAATTAACTCGACCGTTATTTTCCAAAAAGAAGGGAGGTTCAACAAGAGAATAAGAAATTTACAATACAACCCTAAAAAATTTACCATAACCTTACTAGGATGAAAACCACCAAAACAAAAAATATAGTAGGTTAATAGAACAACCCAACTTAAATAGCCAATTTGAATTAAAAATTCTTTGTTTCTAGTATTGTTGATCCTTAGATTAACCATGACATAGTTTTATAAGAAAATGATTTTTTGGTCTTTAATCATATTTGAAAGTATTAAAACCTTTTAGTTACCACAAACTTGTTTTACGAATTCAGAAAATGAATCAGCATTTACTAGTTGCTGAAGGGTGTTTAATTCGTTATAATCAGGACTCCAATCATAAGCTACATCTCCTGCTACATAATATAAGTGCATCCATATATGAATCATTGTTCCACTTCTATTTACTGGTGTTTGATTCCAATAATTTGGTCGAAATAACAATACATTTCTACGATGTCCAAATCTGTAATGCCAAGTCAATTCTTTATATCCTGTTAAACTCATATAAGTCATTATTAAGCATCCAATTAACTCTGGCTTACTTCCTCTAGGAAAAGTTGAACACAAATCTAGAGTCCAAAAAATGGTCACGCAAATGGACAAAGAAGGATTTGTGGGATCGATGTTTTCTACGGAGGAGTAAGGACTATGAAACTAATTCATCGTTTTCTCTTTCAAAATTAATTTGATCTCTTCTGGAGTCAAATCTAATTTATCCTGCAAAATTTTAAGGTATTCGGGACTTGTATACAATGGGTAATCTGTTCCAAAAACAATATGATCTATTCCTATTCTATCGATGTATTTCCTTAATTCTCTGAAATCAGAGTCGGTAAGTTTAGCAACACCTTCACTTTCCTTATCGAGAGCCACCGCGGAAATATCAAAGTAAATGTGATGCCTTGCTGGAATACGATCACGAATCTCCATAAACGAATCAAGAAAGTGCCTTGTCTTTATATTAAACCCTCCTGAAGTACCAAAATGGGCTATTTGCAAATTTATTTTTGGAACAGACATTAATATCGAATCCACTAATATTTCTAAATCTGGTTTTCCGAATTTGGGGTGCCAGTTATCAAAATGTAATAAGATAGGAATATCTATTTCGGCTATCTTAGAGAATATCCTTTTGATTTTCTCTTTATGTTCGGGAACGGTCAAGTACACTTGCGATGCATTGAAATGAAGTTTTAGGCCTCCACCTTTGATCAAATTATAACATCGTTCTATTTCTGCTAATGAGCGCTCATCCAAAGGATTAATCGTAAAATATGGAATAATTCGCTCAGGATATTTCTTAGATTCCCGTATCAAATAATCATTTTCTGATTGCAATTTTTGATGACCATCATCTCCTTCATAATATTCTGGATTACCATATACATATCCCATCCCGATTAAAATAATCTTGTCCGCTTGATTGAAATTCAAAATAGTATCTACATTCGAATAAAAAGCTTCTGATTTTGAAAATGGAATTCCTATATTTTTCCAGTACTGGATTAACCCCGGACTCATGATATGGACATGGCTATCAAAAGGAATTTTCTTTTCATGAACTCCTTTCACTTCTTCCTTTTGGTTGACACACATCTGAAGGATAAAAAACAGACTGAATAATATTGAGAATTTCATGGTAGGATTCTGATCTAAAATTTCTATAAATTAATAGATATCAATAATATTTACAAATTCCATGCTTTACTAGCATCCATCATCTTGAGCCAAAGACCTTAGATTAACGAACTAGTTGCCATTTAGATCTCAACTCACCTACTTTTGCCTCTTCTTCGGGAAAGTGAATTAAATATTCATATAAAAAAAGTAAGGAGTCTTGGAATTGATAATGCAGTATTTCTTTCTCGTCAGATTGAGAATTCCTAAATTCTATCCAATCGTTTCTGCGAGAGTCCATAGTGCCATGCATAATATGTGTCTTGTACTTATCAAAGCTCTTGTATCCTACACAATTTTCATTTTCTTTTAATTCAATCAATTGATTGGTTTCTAAGTCTCGATAATTACCAGAGAGGATTTTTTTCGCAAACCATTGTTCGTAAATACGATGAGTTCTAAGATCGTGAGTCAATGCCTTTTCTATAAATTCTTGTTCAACTTTGCTTGATTTACGAAAGACCTCTTTTCGAGTTTCATTAACATTAGGAATGGTATCGTGCAAACTATTTTTTTCTTTAGTCTTAAATATTCTGTAGATCGATTCCGCAGTTATTGAATGACCACTCTGAATAAGGTCAGCAAAACCCATTCCTCCTACCCGCCCAATCGTGTCTTTTTGACAATCGATCGCATGAACACGCTGATCCATGATGGATCCATAAGTTATTATGGAATCATCTTCTATCTTAAAAAATATGAGATCGTGATAAAGAAAATCGACGTTTGAGTAAATAGATTGATTAGATTCAATAGAATCAAACATACTGGTTGAAACCCACCAACCATCGAGACAAGGCTTGTGATTTGGTTTCGTATCACAAGCGAAGACATTCAAAAAAAAGAAAAGAATAATAAAGTTGCGAACAAAGTACATTTTAATAGTACTCCACTTTTCTCAATAGTCTCAATACCAAGCTTATTTCAAAACTTAGGTTTCTGATATCCCTAGCCTGAATATTTCGAGTTTGCGTCCCTTGGCCAGGAATGATCACATTACTCAATGCGGGTTGTTCATATTGCTTGGATAAATCTGGGCTGACCGTCACCTCCAAAGCTGCACCAATAAACTCAGAAAGATTTTTTTGAAATCCACCTCCCAAACTCACCCCGTAGTTTAGTTTTCTTACAAATTCATTTGTTGGATAAAAAACAGAATTAAAATTTTCATATTGATCCAAGTTCGTACTAAGAGTATATTCCAATCGCAATCCAAAGTGATAGTAAGGTTTAAAGCTGGAGGACGATTGAATCATTTGCTTTGCTCCCAATGTCAACCCTAGGTTATTAAATTTAAAACTCGAAGAAAAATTTCTTCCTTGAAGAATATCTGTTACACGGATTGCACTCCCTCTTGTATAATAACCCAATTGAGCGTATAAAGTACCATTCCCCTCTTCAGAATATGACTCTATAAAAAGCGCGGCATGATACGCCAAAAGAGCATCTTGATCAAAATTATTCCATCGTTGAAAACCAATGGAAGGACCCAACTTAGGACCAAAAACAAAACTTTGCCCTTCTAATCCAAGTGAAAATAATAAAACAAAAACGACCGCACTTAATAATCTATTTTTCATAATTAGTTTGTCATGGTAATATCTTCCCCTTCAAAGAGAAACTCTTGTGTCTCGTTAAGATACTCACTTTCCGTTTTAAATTTAGGACGCTTTTTAATCTTTACCAAACCATTTAGCACTATCTGTTCACCTTTCAAGGCTTGCGATCCTTGCGGCATTCTATTTTTACGATACAATTCTTTTAGCCAAATGCCATATCGTTGAGCAATGTCCTGCATGGTTTCTCCTTCTCGGACTCGATGACGACTTTTATATCCTTCAAAGTGCTTTTTCTTTGCTTTCAAAAATATAATATCACCTTCATAAAGCACTTGATCTTTGGTATTTATATATTCGTTATAGATAGATAATTTTTTAAAACTTAGCTTTTCTTGCTTTGCAATGAGTTCCGGAGTATCACCTTCCATCGCAACCAAAGCACGCGAACCATTAATTGATTTATACCGACGCTTAGTATTCTTTTTTTCTTTTTCCGCTTTCGCGAATGAATTTTCACTTTGCGTCTTGTCGACTAAAATAGGTTTCTCTTCTCTAATAGTATTATTCTCTTTCGTTTGAATCGATTTCGTCTGAGCAATTGCTGTTGTGTTTGATGTTCCAAAAACATTTTCATCCAACAGATACAATTCATTGTCTTCTATGATTTTAATTAATTTATGTGGATACTTTGGATCGGTAGCATAACCAGCTTTTTGCAGGCCATGTGCCCAAGAATGATAGTCTGTTGATCCATATTCAAAAAGAAATCCGTATCGATATCCTTTTCGTGTATCGGATAAAAATTTGGAATGTGCGATAAAGGATTCCTCAGCACTCAGATACGATCTGAAACAACTTTCAATTAATTCACCTTTTTCGTTTCGATCATCATCCTCTTTGTAAAACGTATCTCCTGTCCATGATCCACCACATTTGATACCAAAATGATTATTCGCCGTCAAGGCCAAATCACTTCGACCAAAATCTGACTCCAACAAAGCCTGTGCTATTTTAATGGAAGCGGGGATTCCCGTTCTGTGCATTTCTGCTATTGCTATGTTTTTATATTGTGATACATATTGATTAATTATTGGGCCTGTACTCGATCCAACATTCGCGAAAGCGAAAAAACAAAAAAACACTAATGCACCGCGAAACAAAGAATAATTTATATTATTCATATTAATATTTTATTTAATATGTATGTGAGCAAAAAACACGCCATTTTGAAAAAAACGAGATTAATCCTATGATTATTGAACTATATATGACCATATTGCTTTGTAAAATTGAATCTATTATCAAATTCTAAAAAATCTTAAAATGGCAAATTTAATGTCCCTTTTGCAGGGTCAATTGAGCGAAACTTTAATTGATCAATTATCCAATCAATTAGGTGGTGCAGATCGTCAACAAACAGAAGTAGCTTCTAATCTGGCAATGAATACTTTAATGAATGCTTTGGCAAAAAATGCTTCAACTCCACAAGGAGCAAGTTCACTTTTAAGTGCCTTGGATAGAGATCATGACGGAAGTATTATGGATGATTTGGCAGGATTAATTTCAGGTAATTCTCAATCAAAGTCTGCCGACGGAATGGGTATATTGAGTCACCTTCTAGGCGGAAGCAATATTTTTAATGTCGTCGAAATGATTTCAAAAGGAAGCGGACTCAATAGAAACAGTTCGATGAATATGCTGATGAAAATGGCTCCAATGGTTTTGGGTATGCTGGGCAAACAAAAAAGACAAACCAATATGGATCAAAATGGATTGATGGATTTCTTATCTCAATCTGTTCGAAATCAAGGTCAACAAAATCAAGCCTCATCATTAATTACAAAAATTTTGGATAGAGATGGAGACGGTTCTGCTATGGACGAGATCGCTGGAATGGGTATGAAAGTACTTGGAGGTTTATTTAAAAGATAAGTATTAACACTAAAACAAATTTCAATTGACTTTAGGAATTATTCAAGCGGATGCTTTTTGTGAAGGTGCGTTTTCTGGAAACCCAGCTGCTGTTATTTTATTGGATCAGTGGTTGGACGAGAAAATCATGCTGCAAATCGCAGAAGAAATCAATCTGGCCGAAACAGCGTTTTTGGTTAAATCAGAGGACGATTTTTTATTGAGATGGTTTACTCCAACGGTGGAAGTTCGACTTTGTGGTCACGCGACTTTAGCCTCAGCTCATGTTTTGTTTGAGCATTTTAATTACAATAGAGATCAAATCACTTTCCGTACTAAAAGTGGTGAGCTCTTTGTAAGCCGCAACTCAAAACAGCACTATCGGATGGATTTTCCTGCTGATGTTCCTAAGTTAATAGACAATAAAACTGGTTCGGAATTAGGACTTTCGTCGAATCCAATTGCTTTGTACAGAGGTAAAGATGATTTCGTGGCTGTTTTTTCTTCTCAAGAAGAAATCGAAGCACTGGTTCCGAACTTTTTTCAAATCGCTGAACTTCCTTCTCGAGGATTACTCGCTACAGCTCCTGGAAATGATACGGATTTTGTTTCTCGTTGTTTTTTTCCACAATCTGGAGTCCCAGAAGATTCTGCGACTGGTTCGGCTCACACCGTGATGACACCTTTGTGGGCGGAAAAACTGAACAAAACCCAACTTTCGGCATTACAGTTATCCAAGCGAAAAGGTCATTTTGATTGCATTTTAAACAATGATCGAGTTATTCTAGAGGGGAAAGCCGTGACGACTATTAAAGGAGAACTGTATCTCTGATTGAATCTTAATTGTATTCGTCGATAATTTTCTGGTAGCCGTCGAGCGGAAGAAACTAAAACCGTACTTGGCTCATTGATAAAAGAAAAGCAAATCATGAGCCTATTTAGAGTTTTATTAGCCTTATTGTGCCCGCCGTTGGCTGTTCTTGATAAAGGATGCGGATCGATTGTTATCACTTTTATATTAACCCTCATCGGTTGGGTACCTGGAGTGATTGCAGCTCTTATTATATTAAATAAAGCTCCAGAACCAGAATATGTTTAATTAAAGGGAATCTAGAGATACAGCATCACCGCGATCAAAAAAAGGAGAAATCTTAGTTGTATCAATATCTTTGATATACTGAGGTCGATAAGGTTGCGGCGGCTTAACGATCATGTTAATTGAATCCAGTAATTCTACATTGACCTCAGAAAATAAAACGGAGTCAACATAACTTTCGGCATCCATCAGGGCTTCTTCTTTACAGCTTCGTATTTGTTCTAATTTGAATTCATCGATTCTACGATTTAGCTCTTCAAGTTTTAATGTTTCTGGATCACCAACGATCACCTCGATGCAAGAGATCATTAAAAAAAGACTTCCTACGAATATGTATGTCATCCATTTATTCATCGATGATATCTTCAATTTCTTGTAAGCGCTGAAGTTTTATAGAATCCTTTGCCTTTTTGAAATAGGCATCATAATTCAAATCACAAATAGAATCCGCTATGTCAGTGATGGAATCCAATTGCATACTATAGATGGAATCCACTTCTATCTTCATAGCTTTGGATAAAGTCATTTTCTTTTCTTTCTTACAAGCCGTAAAAGAGAGGAAAGTAACTATGATTAAACAAACAGAAAAACGTCCCATGACTAATCCCAGTTTTTCTTTTTGAGTTCGAAATTTTTACCGAGATAAACTTTACGCACGATCTCATCTTCAGCCAATTCTTCTGCAGTTCCAGATTTTAGAATTTTTCCTTCAAACATAAGGTAGGCACGTTCCGTAATGGATAAGGTTTCTTGAACATTATGATCAGTGATTAAGATACCGATGTCTTTATCTTTCAATTTTGCCACGATATGTTGAATATCTTCTACGGCTATGGGATCAATACCTGCAAAAGGCTCATCCAATAGAATAAAACTTGGGCTGGATGCCAGTGCCCTTGCAATTTCTGTACGTCTTCGTTCACCTCCCGATAAAGAATCGCCCACATTTTTTCGCACTTTATGTAGGCTAAATTCATCGATTAAGGATTCTAGTTTATCTTTTTGTTCTTCCTTTGACAAATCTGTCATTTCGAGAATGGCCGTGATATTATCTTCAACACTTAGCTTACGAAACACTGAAGCTTCTTGTGGAAGATAACCAATTCCTTTTTGAGCCCTTCGATACATTGGCAAATTGGTAATCTCTTCATCATCCAAATAAACGTGTCCTTCTGTAGGTGTCACAAATCCTACCATCATATAAAATGTCGTTGTCTTACCTGCACCATTAGGTCCAAGCAGCCCTACAATTTCACCTTGCTTGACATTGATGGACATTTGGTTAACGACCGTACGTTGTCCATATTTCTTTATTAATTTATCTGATCTTAATGTTTGCTTCATTGGTTTAGTCCTGCTGCTGTAATATTAACGTCTAATTCCCAGTTTGCGCGTAATTCTTCCAAATCAAAATGCAATATTTTTTCGGATTGTCTCTTGTCTTTAAAATTCCCTGGGTCCCATTTGCCGTTTCTATTTGTGTCTTGAATTAAACTGATTCTATACGACCCAGGAACCAAATCTCTGAAACTAATGGATTCTAATGTATTACCATCGAGAATGGTTTTTGTGATCAACTCTTTGTTGAATTGCAATAATAAAACGTATTGTTGATTTTCTTTTAAATCAGAAAAGCTTGCATTAATAACTCCAAACTTATCGGTTGAAGAAACAAAAACACGGTATTCCATAGTATCGTTCCAACGATTAAAATAATCGGTGATGGATCCCGGTTGTAATTTCAAATCATATTTCACATTTTCCTTCCAACGATGTTTTAGATATAGTTTTCGAGGATCTAGTGTGTCCAATTCGAAATCAAAATTGACCCGTTGTCCTGAAGTATCAATCAAACGAATACTATCTTTTTCTACTTTGATTACAGGTATTTTGAACAATAACATTAAACTATCACGAGGTGCTAAAGGTTTGGATTTTTTCCCTTCACGGGAACTGAGACTATTCAATTCTAAGGTATCTCGTTTAGTATCGTATTCCTTAAACTTTAGGGTATCCCCTAAAATATCAAGCCGTAAAAAACTATCCTGTATGTTGCGATACCAAATTTTGAGCGTATCGTCTGCCCATACAGAAACATGCTCAACCTCATTTAAAAATCTAAAATTGAAGCTATCTGTTTTTTCCTCAATTTGGAAACTCAATAAATTTTTATAGTCCGAATCTTTTTCGGTGATAATAGGAGTTCCCCTTTCGGTGAAGGATTCTAATTCAAACAACTGGAGGGTTGAATCGTGTAATTCAAAGATCGTATCCAAAAACGCAATAGACTCAGAAGAGTTGTCAAAGCGGTAATTTAAATTTCCATCCATTAATGCCACCAAACGAAAAGTATCTGATTTAATAAAATCAATTTTAAAATTTCCATTCTCATCGGTACGGGAAAAATAAAAAGGACGTTCTTTATAAAAAGCAGAATCTTCAAGGTTGTCATATAACATCACAAGCATCTCAGGCACAAGCTCTTTGGTGTAAGCATCCGTAATACTACCTTCAACAGACAGGCTATCAATAAAATCTCCTGTGGAAAAAACATAAGAGTAATTCTTTAAAATATTTCCTTCTCTAAAATCTACAATTGCCTCTCCAAAATTAATCGTGTAGGTCGCATTTTCTCTTAAGGTATCTGAATTTTCAAAATCAATCGTCACCTTTTTTCCTTGTCCTTTAAATCTTGGAGGCTTAATCATAGGAGGTGAAATGATGACTTGTTTCGAAGCATTTTTCAATTCAATCCATTCATCAAACACTAGTTCGATTTTATCAGGGAAATAATTGACTTGAAAGTTTTGATCTGATTTATGACCGACAATACCCGGAGCTGTTTCATCCTTGGGACCACCAGACGGATTACCCGTACTAGCGCAGGAAAGGATAGTTAAAATTATTCCAAAGAATAATAAGACACGAAAAAAAATTAAACGAATCATCTAAGAGTATACGAAAGAATCTTGCTTTTTGTTTCTCGGATGGAAAGATAATATTGTTTCTCTAAGATAGTGAGTATCTAAGTGAGTATAAATTTCTGTTGTAGTGATCGATTCATGACCGAGCATATCTTGTACAGCTCGTAAATCCGCCCCACCTTCAACCAAGTGAGTCGCGAAAGAATGCCTAAATGTATGAGGGCTTACTATTTTTTCGATTCCTGCTGCCATCGTCGCTTGTTTGACGATATGAAAAATCATAACTCTCGTTAAATGATTGCCCCTACGATTTAAAAATAAAATGTCTTCTGCACCAGGCTTAATTTCTGAAGTGTGAGGTCGATAATGCTCAAGATATAAATTGATATGACGGATGGCTTCACCCCCTATTGGGACAATTCTCTCTTTATTATTTTTTCCGATCACTTGAATGTACCCTTCTTCAGGATGATAATTTGAAATACGAAGACTTATCAATTCGCTTACTCGTAAACCAGAAGCATATAGGGTTTCTAGCATCGCTCGATTTCGCTGACCATTTACATGGCTCAAGTCGATAGAATCCAAAATCATATTGATCTCGACCACATCCAAAGTATCAGGGATCTTTCGTTGTAGCTTGGGTCCTTCTAAAAGTTCGGTAGGATTATCATCAATTAAATCCTCCAAAAGTAAATATTTATAAAATGCTTTTACACCGGAAATTATTCGAGCTTGACTCCTTGCTCCCAAACCAATTTTATTGATCCAGTGAATGAATCTTTCGATGTCCTCAAACTTGATTTGCAAGGGATTTTTATCCAAACTTTCCATTTGGACGAAAGTCGCCAATTTTTCAATATCTTGTCCGTAAGCCGCTAACGTATTAGCTGACATTGAGCGCTCTAGCATCAAATAAGCATTAAAACCTTTTATTGCAGTCTTCCAATCCATACCTCTAATATATTACAATTTTTTTTAATATGTTTTTCTTCTTAATAATTCCCCTTATTTTGGGAAGCACGAAAACCTTATTATGAGAAACGCTTTTATTGGATTTGCGGTTCTGACGATCCTTGTTATCGTTATGTTATCTCTGTACATTTCGCCCAGTTATTGGTGGTCATTTGTTCTTGTTGGGCCTATTTTATTGATAGGATTCTATGACTATTTTCAGAAAAAACGAGCCATTACAAGAAACTTTCCTGTGTTAGGGCGGTCACGCTTCGCTGCCGAATGGTTACGTCCAAAAATCCAACAATATTTTATTGAAAGCGATACTGACGGAAAGCCATTTTCTAGAATCCATCGAAACATAGTCTATCAACGGGCCAAGAAAGAATTAGATACTGCACCTTTTGGAACACAGTTGGATGTGTATGACGAAGGTTATGAATGGATAAGTCATAGTATCAATGCTTTGGATGCACATACTCTTGAAGAGCACCCTCGCATATTAGTCGGAAATGAATACTGCAAAGAAAAATACAGCGCGAGTGTTTTCAATGTATCCGCCATGAGCTTTGGAAGTTTGAGTAAAAATGCCGTGATGGCATTGAATGGTGGCGCTTCGATTGGAGAATTTGCGCATAATACCGGTGAAGGTGGAATCTCCGAATATCACGATCGACACAATGGTGATTTGATTTACCAAATTGGTACCGGTTATTTTGGTTGCCGTACAAAAGATGGAAATTTTTCGGAAGAATTGTTTGTAAAAAGAACTTCTGCCAAAAATGTCAAGATGATTGAAATCAAATTATCTCAAGGTGCTAAACCAGGGCATGGTGGTATTCTTCCTGCTAAAAAAGCGACTCCTGAAATTGCTGCTATCCGAAATATCGAACCGTATAAAGATGTCTTATCACCTCCTTTCCATAGAGCATTTGATACCCCAATGGGCTTGATCAAGTTCATCAAAAAATGTCAAGATCTATCTGGCAAACCTGTGGGTTTCAAATTATGTGTTGGGCAAAAAAGTGAATTTATTGCCATTTGTAAAGCGATGTTAGAAACGGGAATTAAACCAGATTTTATTGCTGTAGATGGCGGTGAAGGAGGCACTGGAGCGGCACCTTTAGAATTTAGTAATTCTGTAGGGATGCCTTTCAAAGAGGGCCTAACCTTTGTATATAATGCTTTGGTAGGATTCAATATCAAAAAAGATATTAAACTTTTTGCCGCTGGTAAAGTGGTGAGTGCTTTTCATATTTTCCGAGCGATAGCACTTGGGGCGGATGCTTGTTATTCTGCTCGTGCTATGATGATGGCTGTAGGGTGTATTCAAGCATTGGAATGCAATCACAACACCTGTCCAACTGGGGTCGCTACACAAAACCCAGCGCTGATGAAAGGACTTAATGTAGAGGACAAAAAATTTAGAGTAGCCAACTATCATCACGAAACGGTAAAGGGTTTTGTGGAGTTGATGGCAGCCGCTGGAATATCAGATCCTGACGAAATCAATCGTTCGCATGTACATAAGCGCATCACGACCAATCGCTCACAGCGATACGATCAAATCTATCCGTACATCCCAGAGGGTTCTCTTTTGGACCCAGAATCCATTCCACGAAAGTGGCGAGAAGATATGGCTATTGCCGATCCTCATTCTTTTAAACCAAAGTTTCAGTCGGTGTATATAGCTGAGGATTAGTGGTGGTTCAATTTGGAAGTGAACATAATCAAAAGATGAAAATCACGGAAAAGCTTAACAAACTAAAAATTTCTAAAGAACGATTTTTAGCGAACATTCCTGTTATAATTTGTGGTGCATGGATATTTTATGATTATATAACAGATTGCTTAGATTTTAGTCTCGCATTATTGGTTCCGGCCTTTATTCTATTGTCGACCTTCTCAATATTAATTCCCTCGAAAACAAGTTTTTTTAATGGCAAATATTCTGGAAGCTTTATGATTTGGTTGTTTCTAATGTTATTTGCTGTACTCATTCCTACTACATATCACGCTTTGAACAACTACTCCCCTGTGATTTATTCCACAGAATACTTTTCTGATGATGGGATGGATTTTGATTTTAGAGAAAATGGGACGTTTAGAGTAAGACATACCGATCTTTTTAGTTCATCTCTTCAATACGGAAGATATATCCAGCAAGAATCTATGATTATCTTAAAAGATAAAGTAAAATTCCGGATCAGAACGATCCCTGACACTTTGTTCATAAAAGATAAGGGAATTGCTTTAGGAATTGGACCTCGTGCTTTATTGATGCATTTTAAAAGATGAAATTAGAAGCTGTTTAAAAATAAACTGAAACATTTCATCAGTGTATATTTCCATGGCTCCTTATTATTTAGTGAAATTTATAGTACTATCGTCTTAAAATTATGATGAAACCAGAGCAGTATCATTTTGATATATCGAGAATTATAGATATATTTGTATCGTGGATTTAAAATTAGCGACACAAATAGGTAAATGTTTGTCGAATCAAACACGGATGCAAATTATGGAATGGCTTAAAGAACCAGAGCGTAATTTTCCTCCACATGAGACATTAAAGCATTTTAATGATGGTGTTTGTGCTTCCTACATTCAGGATAAGACCAAAATGTCTCAATCCACTATTTCTACCTATTTAACCAATATGGAAAAATGCGGACTCCTAGTCATGACTAGACATGGGAAATGGTCCTATTTCAAGAGAAACGAAAAATTAATTAAGGCATATACCAAATACATCATAAAGTAATATTTTTTTAACTAAACACATCGACATAACGCGATATATGAATGCTTCAAATTTAACCGTACAAAAAATTAATCCCTTAAACCAATTTGTTCGAGTAAAAGAATTACTGCAACAATTGAATCCTCAAAAAGAAGATCATCAAATAGTTTCGCGTCTTGAAAAAATGGTCAACTTTCCAAACTATGAATGCTTTGGACTTTTTGACAAGGAGAAAATAATCGGAATTTCTAGTTGTTGGACTACTGTAAGGATTTATTGTGGCAAACAATTGGAATTGGACAACGTAGTCATTGACAAGAGTATTCAATCAAATGGACTTGGGAGAATTTTCTTAGATAAAATTGAAACTTGGGCAAGAGAAAACAAGTACGATTCAATGAATCTGAATACCTATACTTCCAATTCTCGTTCTCACAAATTTTACTTCAATCAAGGCCTTAGTATTTTAGGGTTTCACTTTCAAAAATTAGTCAAATGAAAATATTAATCATCGGAGGGCATGGAACGATTGGAAAAAAAGTAGCTTTTTCTTTCACAAAAGAAAATGAGGTGATAATCGCTGGACGTACCAAAGGAGATGTTCTAGTTGACATTAGTGATTCGGATTCCATTCAAAACATGTTCAAAGCAATTGGAAAATTAGACGCTATTATTTGTATTGCGGGAGAAGCAAAATGGGCAGATTTCAACGAGCTGTCAGAGGAAGACTACTATATCGGAATTAAAAGCAAACTCATGGGTCAAATTAATCTTGTTCGGATAGGTCAAAAATATTTAAATTCTGACGGCTCTATCACATTATCAACTGGAATATTGGCGGATGATCCCGTCATCAAGACTGCTAGTGCTGCAATGGTTAATGGAGGTATTCACAGTTTTGTGAAAGCTGTAGCTCTAGAAACTCAGAATGATTTTAGACTTAATGTTGTTTCATCAGGCGTGGTTGAAGATGCTTATGAAAAATATAAAGAATACTTTCCAGGACATAACCCCATACCTATGAACAAAGTAGTAAATGGATATCTTAGAAGTGTTTTAGGGAAAGGGAATGGTGAAATTATTAGAATTTACCAGTAAGAATAAGAATACCTCAAGCCAAAATTTTCGAACTAGTTTTAATTTATAGCAATGATCATAGAACATATGGGCCAAGCACCTGAAATTCATCCAGACGCTTATATTGCCCCAAATGCAACCATTTGCGGTAATGTAATTATTGAGAAAGGCTGCAGAATAATGCATGGCGTTCAAATAATAGCAGAATCTAATCCCATTGTCATTGGTGAAAATTGTATCGTTTTAGAGAATGCCGTACTACGAGCTGCAGCTGCTAGTCCGCTAAAAATAGGAAATCATTGTCTAATTGGGCCAAATGCTCATCTGGCAAGTTGCACTATTGAAGATGAAGTTTTTATCGCGACTGGTGCTTCTATCTTTCATGGCTCAACTGTACAAAAGGGTGCTGAAATTCGAATCAATGCGATCGTTCATTTAAAGACTATTTTCCCGGAAGGAGAAACATTACCGATAGGCTGGATCGCAGTTGGCAACCCAATGAAGATGTTTCCTCCCAAAGATCATGAAGAACTTTGGAAGATTCAAAAAGAACTTAATTTTCAGGAATTAGTTTATCAAATTAATAAAAACGAAAATCAGGAAAGTGAAAACAAAATATTGTGCCAGACCATGTCGAATAGACTTTCCGTTCACAAGAACGACAAAGTCCTTCATGAATTCTGAGGAATTTTAGACTATCCCTTCTTTGATCAAATCATGTATATGGATCACTCCAGAGTATTTGCCTTCTTTTTCAACGATCAGCTGACTAATACTATTTTTCTTCATTAAACTAATAGCATCTACCGCCATGGCATCCGAGCTAATTAATTTGGGATTGCTCGTCATAATATCACCTGCATTCAATTGACCCGTATCTTTCTTCGATTCTAACATTCGACGTAAGTCGCCATCTGTAATAATCCCCAATACTTCATTTTGAAAATTAACTACGGTGGTCATCCCTAATCGTTTGGAAGTCATTTCGATAATAGTCGTTCGAATATTGTCCTTTGCTAAAACTTTGGGAGGATTTACATCATGCGCCAGATCTCGCACTCGTAGATATAGTTGTTTGCCTAAGCTACCTCCTGGATGAATTTTGGCAAAATGATCCGATCCAAAGCCTTTCATTTTTAACAAGCTCACTGCGATGGCATCACCATAGGCCAAATGTAAAGTTGAACTCGTTGTCGGAGCCAAATCATTGGGATCTGCCTCTTTCTCAATTGGAGCATAGAGTAAGTGGTCAGCATTTCTAGCTAAAAAAGAATCCTCATTAGAGACCAATGCAATAATTTCATTGCCAAAATCCTTGAGTAATGGAATCA
>JAHDCZ010000034.1 GCA_020629615.1 Saprospiraceae bacterium | reverse complement strand
GACTGCAATTATAACAAGAAATTTTATTCTGAGGGGAAGAAAAATCAAAAAATATCGATTTGAAATAGAAGTTTTTTTGATCTGTAATGTTTCTATATTCTACAAAGGCTTTTGGCATTTAAATCTTCATCAACCGGTGAATGATAGGCGGAGGATGAACGAAGGGAATCTTACGTGCTAGCACCTATGTTATAGTAGTAACTTGAGAACTCACAAAAAATACAACAAGTTATGAGCGTACAAGTCACTACTAGTACACTTAAGTTATTCATTGGATTAGACATACACAAGAAGAGTTGGCGATTTCATTTTGCAACTGATCTTTTTATACGATGAGGTCATACATTTCCCCCAGGTATTGAGAAGATAAAAAACTATGTTGCCAAAAATTATGCAGATTACGAATTGAGTATCGCCTATGAATTAGGTTGCTTTGGATATAAGCCAGCGCGAAGTTTCGAATCTTTGGGCTGGGATACGTACGTAGTGAATCCTCCAGATATACCTAGACCTTCTAAGAGTAAGTTTATGAAGACAGACAAGATTGCTGCAAAGAATATAGCGAAGCAACTTCGGTCTGGAGATTTAAAGAAGATTACAATACCAGACCCAGTTAGAGAGAGCTTGCGTGGATTAACACGTCAACGGACAGCGGTTGTAAGAGATTACAGAAAGATCAAGACGAGAATTAAGTCATTACTTCTGTATAATTCGATACAGATTCCAGAAGGGATGGATTGGTTGTGGAGTTTAGACCTTGGACAATCGAACACGAATATGACCTTAAGGAGTATGCTTCATCGGTATCATTACATTGACTTAGAGATAAAAGCCTTATCTACACAAATCAGGAAGTACTGCAAGACACATCATGGTAAGGATTATGACTTGTAAAGATCACTACCTGGGATAGCAGGCTTGGCAGCATCATACCTTTTGGCAGAGCTAGGCGATTTGAGGCGATTTAAGTCCTTCAAAAAGCTAGCATCGTATGTAGGATTCATACCGAGTATGCAACAGAGCGGAGAAGGAATCTATACAGCGGAGTCAACGTCAAGAGCAAACAGGCATGTAATGAACCTGATCATAGAAGCCTCATGGCAAGCAGTGAGGATAGATTCGTTGATTAATAAATATGATCTAAGATTTAATTGAAAATATTATTTGTTAAAGTTTCTACTTTTCATAGGATCTAGTGTTATAAGATTTCTTACAATTCTTTGAGAGTTGAAATGAGATTATCACTCTCAATTATTCCTTTTTCGACGTTAAAATCGACCTTACATTTTGGTTTTTTAAAATAACTAGCTAATGAAAACGATTTACCAGCCTGATCGTGTAATTGTATATTTTGGTTAACAATTGTTTCAATTGTTGCGACTGAGTCTGAGTAAGCAATATTTAAAGAATCATCAACATCTATTAAACTCAGATTTGTCGATAGGAATTTATACACTCCATAAGAAATTAATTCATCTGCGTAAGGAATAAAATTTTTAGTCTTAGCTAAACTAGGCTTTTTTGATTGTACTTTTTTATAAATCTTGTATGCTCTTAAAAGTTGAACATAAATCTTTGAATCCTGAGACCCATTAAAAAGCAATTTTAATGGGTTGACAGAATTAGCGCCGTCAAAAATATCTTCAAGAACAGTACTAATACTATTTTTTGCAATTTCTGGTTTTTCATAAAAGGTTGCATACCAAAATTTTAATACTGTATCACTATTTACTGATTCATTTAATTCCTTGCTGAGTTTGTTCGAAAATGTTTCACCTCTTTTGGTCAAATATGCAATATTACTTAGTTCAAAAAGTTGTTTAGTCCAGTCATTAAAATTTTTATTACTGACCTTATCTCTAAAATTAATTGGAGTTTGAGTATTTGTAGCATCAGTTATTTTATCAATGAGGACTGGATCATCAGATTCATAAAGCCTAATATTGACAAAGACATTTTCAACTGTAGATGGATCTTTTTGGTATTGCTTATATAATACTCGACTAGTTTGCAAGCCGTTTACAATTATTGGATTAAGCACAGGGATATTATAATTTCCACCTTGTGGACCACTCGGTATGGATAGTTTGTCACATATTATGGTAATTCCATTGTTCAAAAAAGGGAAATAAATGGATTCCATTGGATCATTTAATGTTTGTAACATTTTTTGATTTGCCCTAGCACGCATTCCTAAGAAACCTCTAATGTTTTCAGAAAATAAAAAATCGTAAGAGCCGTTTTGATCTAATTCAAGTTTGATTAATTCACAAAGTTTTAAAGCTGTTATTCTGAAGTTGACTGCTCTAACATTTTGTATTGAAAAACTATATAATGCTTGATTATCTTGAAGTGAAATATTGGAGTTTTCAGGATTAAATGTATAATTTATATTATTTCTTCTTGATTGAGATTTTATTAACGTGCTAATTTTCGAATATATATCATCTGAGTCCCAAATTTCAAACCCTTTATCTAAATTATGATAGGTATCAAAAATTTGTTTGTTTGCGGATTTTTCTGGATCATTTTTCAATCCATTGAATAAAAAGAAAAGTTTGGGTTCAATTATGAAGCCATTAGCAGATATTTGATTGTACTCGTCAATCTTTGGTTGTAAATCTTTTAAGTTCTGTCTGTTAACCTGGTTGCCATTAATAAATACGTCTTTAAAGTCATTTCTAAATTTATCAACTTTATTGGCAGCTAATGTTGGTGTATTTTTGCATTGAAAGACATACATAAGGTAATAATCACCTTGTTCTATAAACTGTATTCCATCAATCCCACCATCATTATCACCTTTTACAAGTATGTTATCGTGAACTTCTTGAAATGAACGATCTACAATTGATGCAATTGAAAAAATTTCAAAGGCAATGTCAGCAGTAACATTAAACTTTTCTGCAATCTTATTAATAAAACCCTGAATAAAAACTTCTTTATTTGTCATAGCATTAAAGTTACAAATTCCTTGCCTTGATTTTAGTATCATCTAATTTTCAGCCAGACTACTGCTAACTCTTTAATAATAACACTTCACGGCAAGTATTTTTGCCAAAACTTATAAGAGGAATTTATAAGTTTAAAATGCTGTTTTTCTTTTATCATTGGATCAAAAAAGACATATGCAATCTGATATAAGTCTAAGCTAAGTCGAACTTTAGGATGTTTTTTTATTTCGTTCCAAGCCTGCGTCATTCCAGGTGACCAGTAGATGTCATCAAAAATTAAAATCGATTTGGAAGTGATTTTTGGGAGGCATTGATTAAAATATTTTAAAGTGGCTTCATAACTATGATTGCCATCCAAATAGACAAGGTCAAGCTGATTGAGACGATCTAAAGTGTTTTGAAAGGTTTCTTCAAAACGACCAATGATCAATTCGATGTTTTTCATTTTTAGGCGATCAAAATTTTCTTTTGCTATTCCAGCACTTTGCGGGTCACCTTCATGAGTTAAGACCGTAATTTGAGATTCGGCGGAAGCCAGATAAAGACTAGATATCCCTAGTGAAGTCCCTAATTCTATTACCGTCGTTGGACGAAAATGATGGACAGTATTGAACAACCATCGACATTTATTTTTTGGTGAAACTGCAGAATTTGCAATATCCCTGACTCTTCTATTTTGATCTTTTTTTTGCTTTGCGCCAAAATCCTTGAATTCTATCGTTCGAGGATCTCGTTTTAGATTTTCACGTAAATATTCGATATGATCAAAAGCATAATATCTGCGAGATGTATCAAAAACATTCTTCATAAAATCAAACACAAAAGGCGAATGGATCTTATAAACCGTCTTAGAATCCTTATAGAAAGAGAGTAGGGTTTTTATTTTGTATGCAAACGACAATTTGGTATTAGTCTTTAAGAAGTCAAATTTACTCTGTTCTTTTAGTTATTTTAGGGGATTGTTAAATTTAATATATTAAATAGCCTGATATATTAAGTTAATCCTTTTGATATGAAATGTCTTTCTCTTTGTGTATTAATCTTTTTATGCCTTTCGGCGAATGGTCAAGTTGAATTTATATCGGCTCCAGAACTATTAGGAGTACAAGATGTTCGCGGGACTAATTGTCAAGCGGCCACAGATATTAATGGCGATTATAAGGCAGACCTTGTAAGATTTGACAAGGGAAACAATATTATTGTTGAATATCAAAACGCTAAAAACAGTCGATTTTATTCAGAAGCGTATACTGGTTCTAGTTTTAGTGACGAATGGACCTTATGCGTTGCCGATTTGAATAATGATGGTATGTCTGAGATCATGGCGAGTGGGTTTTATAATGGAGCAAAAATTATTGGAAGGACAAGTATGAATCAACCTATGAGTTTGATGCAAATAACGCCCTCTAATTTTTTTGCCCAAGGTTCCAATTTTGCCGATATTAATAACGATGGTTTCAATGACATGTTTATTTGTGACGATGATGCAGAAAGTGAGATTTATTTTAATGATGGTACCGGTAATCTGGTAGATAATTCTACTTACATAGATATGATTACGGTTCCAGCCTCTGATAATTCTGGGAATTATGGTAGTGTATGGAGTGATTTTGATATGGACGGTGATCTAGACTTGTACATTGCCAAATGTCGAGGTGGTGTCACGGATCCAACTGATCCAAGAAGAATTAATGCCCTTTTTGTAAATGACGGAAATCAGAATTATACTGAAATGGCCTCAGCCTATGGGATTGCATTTGGAGATCAATCCTGGACGGCCGATTTTGGAGATATTGATAACGATGGAGATTTTGATTTGTTTTTGGTTCATCATGATGCTCCTTATATGTTGTACGAGAATATTGACAATCAGAGTTTTATTGCTCTTGAAAATTATATAGATACTCCAGTAACTGGTAATGCTATCGAATCGATTTTAAAAGATTTTGACAATGACGGATATTTAGATATTCTAATTTCTGGCTCAAAAGACTATGTAATGTGGAATAATGGAGATAAAACATTTACGGTCGATGAAGCTTTGTTGGAAGGAGATGATATCCATTCTTTTTCTATTGCCGATTTGAATGAAGATGGCTTTTTAGATATCTACTCAACATATGGTAATGGTTTTAATTCGCCTGGAAATATTCCAGATAGATTATGGATAAATCAAAAGAATAATAACCGCTCTGTTAGTTTTTCTTTACGAGGTATTCAGAGTAATCGAAGTGCTATTGGAGCTAAAGTTATATTGGAAGGAGCATGGGGAAAACAAATAAGAGAAGTTAGAGCAGGGGAGTCCTATGGTATTATGAACTCTCTAAATCTGCTTTTTGGAACAGGTTTGGAAACTAGTGCAGACAAAGTTACGATTGAATGGCCATCTGGAATTATTGATGTTTATGAAGATTTTGATTTTAGTGAGCATAGCAAGTTTTTGGCGATAGAAGGACAATGCGTTAATCCATTTTTCTCAATTGCACAGGAGGAATCTTATTTGATCTGTGAAGGGGAATCGATCCAATTAACAGCACCAAATCTGTTAGGTGAAATTTTATGGTCCACAGGATCGACAGAAGAAACTATTACAGTTTCTGAGACAGGTTTTTATTATCTGACGTTTACTTCTCCTGAAGGATGTATTCAGCAATCCGTTTCTGTTTTTGTGGGTGTGGGAATTGAAGAAGAATTGCCTTTAATTAGTTTGATTTCGGGTGATGAAAAATCTTGTACTGGAGATGAAATCATTTTAGAGGCCTCTGGATATACTAACTATACTTGGTCTGATCAATCCCAAGGAGATCAACTCTTGGTGACAGAAACCGGAACTTATTCTGTTATGGCACAAGGAGCCTGTGGTGAAGTTCTATCTGAGGACTTTTATGTTGAAGTTGCCGAGCAAATCGAAGCGCCAATCACCAAAAACGATACGCTTCTAAGTCCTGCGATGGCAGAGTTAGTCGCCCTTACAGGAGATAGTATTCATTGGTACGATGACGAGTTGGGATTAAATTTTGTTGGTTCTGGTCAAGTTTTTACCACTCCTGTTATAAATCAAACGACTCCTTATTATGCTAGAGCTGTGGAATTAAGTTTTAATAATACGGCTGTAGTAGGAATGAGCGAAGCGATCGCGGATGGAAGTGTTTTTGGAGGTGACCAATTTAATGGAGGATTATTTTTCAATGCCCTAGAAGATTTTACCTTATCTAGAGTCAAAGTATTTACCGATACTTTTGGCGAACGCAAGATAACTTTACAAAATGCTGGAGGTGAGATCATTGAAGAACGAATAGTTGATATTCAAAACGCAGAACAGATTATTGAATTGGATTTTGATATTGCAATCGGAAGCGGGTATTTTCTCAGTACGGATGCTTCTTTTAACAATCAAATATTGGGTACAAACTCTCCTCGATTGGCACGATCAAATATGGGTACAAATTATCCTTATGTAGATGATGCTATTGAGATATATAATTCTTTTTTCGGGGAGTCCTATTTTTATTATTTCTTCGATTGGGAGATAGGAGGGGAGGATATTTATTGTGAATCGCAGTCAGTAGAAACGATTGCTTTTGTAGGAGATCCAGAATCTACTACCGATTTTGAAACACTCGGAATAGTGGTATATCCTAATCCTTTAATGGATGTTCTCCTAATAGAAAGTGAGGTTCCTCATATTGGTGCAGTACTGAGTCTCTATAATGGAATGGGGCAAAAACTTTTAACTACCAAAGTCATTGATTATAAAACTCAAATTAATACTAGTGAAATACAAGCGGGTATGTATTATTTAGTTTATCAAAACGAAAGCCAGCGTGCGGTTCGCAAAGTGGTTAAAAAAGAATAAAAAAGAATAAAAAAGAAGAGAGCTTAACATTAAGATCCCTTCTTCTTTAGTGACATTTTATAATGATAGAGGATTAATCCAAACTGACACTGTACTTAAATGAGTTGGTTACTGACTTGCCATCAAAATGAATAGAAACAACTTTTGCTTTCGAATTGGAAATGGTGATCGTTCTTTTTTCATTTTTTTTCTTCTTTCTTGAACTCGTATCATTGAACCATTTTTCAGCAATTTTTACGGTGTTTCCATTTTTGTCTGTAGTACAAACAACAACACACATTTTTCCTTTTCCATCTTTTTCGTTGATGGTAATGGTTGCATTGTCATAATCCAAAGGATAGGGTGTAATGTATTTTCTTCCCGTAGTACCGATTATATTTCCATTTTCGGTATCTCCTTTTTGGATGCTTCTTGGTCCGATTGTTGCCCAAGAATTGTTGACCTTTGAATTCCAATATGTGATCATTTTTGAAGTGTATTGAACTCCTTTTAAGGCAGCACAAGCCACAAGACCATAGCCAGTTGATACTGATGCAGAACTGCAACCTACGGCGACCGCTTTATCTTCGGCTGCATCCCAAATATCAGAAACGATTTGTGCTGCAGAATTGCATGATTGAGCTATGGAAACAGTATTTGTTCCAAAAAATAGAATGCTTAAAATTGTTAATGTGTTGAGTAACTTTGAAGTTGTCATTTTAATAAATTTTTATTGATTAATAAATTAAGATTATTCCATTAGGCAGATTACATTGGCGGTAGGAATCAATTTGTTGAATTTCAGATTACCATCCATACGGTTTTTGAGTGCGAAATTGAGTAAGATGTTTTTTCTCAATTTAAATTCTCCTCCATAAGACAAAGTAATTTCGGTTTGACTATTGCCGTCTGCAAATTCAATCCAACCTACTCCTAAGTCTTCGCTGTAATTTTCTTCAAAGAATTCTTCTTCTGAAAAACCATTGTCAATATGATTTCCTTTCTTTAGATAAATCAGTTCAGTGAAAAAGTTATAACGTTGGCTGCCGTATCTGAAACTTCCTCCTAAATAAAGATCAGTATTGGTACCAATTTTATTTACGCGAAGCATGGCCGATGCCAAAGCATTTTTTCCGACGGTTTTTCCTGCGTTCAGCCAAATTCCGAAACCAGCACTATTAATTTTTAGGGAGTCCAATCCACCATTATTATAGGTATAGACCTTGCCAAGAGCCAATTCAATAAAATCTGCATTCCAGCGATTATAATTCAAGGTTTGGGCTCGTTCTTTGTATTCTTGAAGAGATCTTTTTTTGTTTTCTCTCTGTTGTTTTTTCAAGGCTCCTACAATGGAGAGGATTTCTGATCGAGTTTTTGTGTTTTTCTGATTCAAAATTCTATTTAGAGAATCTATTTGTTGATTTATTTCTTGTTCATATAGTTTGTTACTGTGAATGATTTGATTGGCGAGAGAATCGATAGCAATTTGATTCTTTTCTTTGTAAATGTTCCATTTTAATGCATAGGCCATATGATTAATGCCGTCTAGCTTTGCAGTTCCAAAGCTTAAACTTGTTGTTGCTAATATTTTATTCATGGCAGATGAGTGATGAAAATCTTCTATGCTGCGGTTTTTATAAAATAACCACCATAATGGCTGACCTTCTAGCGCAAGGTCAGGAGCGATTTGATAATTTTTAATTCTCCAGTCTACTTTGAAACTCTTTATGTCAGAGGGTTTTGAAATAAACTCAGGATTGACGCCTAGTAAGGAGAAAGCAGGGGCAGAAGGAATGTCTTTGGGAATCTCAGTTTGTTGTGATACGAAATTATCTTGTGATAAAAGTGGAAAGCAGAATAAGAGAAATAAAAAGATTATTATTGGTTTCATGATGGAAAATTGAGATGTTCTATAATGATGATACAAATAAAGAACAAGTCAGATTTTCATCTTATACCCATGTGGGTAGAATTTACATTTTTAATATCAAATTAGTGGCTTCATGACGAGAGCTCACTTGAATTTTAGAGAATAATGTTTTTAGATAATATTTGACGGTGTTCACACTAATGAAATTTTTCATTGCCATCTCTTTATAGCTCAATCCTTCGAAAAGTTGTTGAAATAATTCATACTCACGAGGACTTAAATGAATGTTCAGTTTTCTTTCCAATTTTTCTTTTGTGGGAAAAAGCCCTTCTTGTTCTGAAGCAAACTTCGCTAAAGCCAATTCGATATTTGAGCGTATGGCACTTTCAGTAAATGGTTTGACGATATATCCATAGGGATTCGTTGACTTTACTTCATTGAGTGTTTCAATGTCTGAATAAGAAGTGAGAAAAACAAAAGGGAAATTATACTTGGCGCGAATAATTTTGGCAAGATCAATTCCAGTTTTTGTTCCTTTTATATTGATGTCGAGTAGTACTAGATCGGGTTTCAAATTCATGAAAAGATCTAAGGCTTGATCTCCATTTCTAGTTTTACCACAAACCTGATAACCTTCTGATATCAAGATCATTTCAATTTCTTTTGCAATGATAGATTCATCTTCGATAATTAAAATTTTGGCAGACATCAGCTCGCGATTTTGTATTCTTTGATTTTTATGATGACCTCCGTTCCATTTTGATTGGAGCGAATTATATGGCCTTCAAGTTGTTCCACTAAGGTTTCTATCAGTTGGTTGCCGAAAGAAATATTTGAAATGCTATCGGTTTCATATCCGATGCCGTTGTCAGAAACCATCAGTATTAGCTGTTGATTGATTTCTTTTAAGGAAATTTCAATGATTCCTTTTTGGGATTGGTCAGGAAAGGCATATTTAAAAGAATTGGTTAATAATTCGTTAATTATTAGTCCCAATGGAATGAGTGTGTCAATATCTAGGTACAACTCACTAATGTCCATTTTTAACTTGATTTGATCCTTATTGAATTGATAACTTGTGCTTAATTCTTCGCACAATTTATTGATGTACTCATGCACACTTACACCTGTAAGATTTTCTCTATTATATAAATCTTGGTGAATTAGTGCCATAGAACGCACCCTAGCTTGTCCAGAAGTAATCGCGTCAAGTGCGGTTCGATCTTCGATAAATCTACTTTGTAAGCCTAACAAACTTGATACTAATTGAAGATTGTTTTTTACACGATGATGGATTTCTCTCAATAAAATATCTTTCTCATTTAAAGCATCTTTGACAATTTTGTTTTGCGATTGGACCTTTTTGAAGAGTTGAAAAAGAAACCAAGAAAGGGCAGAAATGAGCAATAGAGAAGCTAAAGATATTATTAATAATTTTTTTTGCTGTAAGAGTTTATTGGCCTGGAGCTCATTGTTTTCATTCAGTAAATTTATGGTCAAGTCTTGCTCTTTTCTATTGAACTCTGTTTCCATCTGGTGGACTAAGAATTCTTGATTTCTTAATTGTAAGGAATCATTTAGTTCATTGTACTTACTTAGGTAAGAATAGGCTAGATCAATTTTTCCTTCGCGAGCAAATGCCTCTGAGAGATAACCATAAGCTTTCCTTTTATTAAAAGGTAATAATTGTTTTTCTGATAGTTGTTCCAACTCAAGACTTCGGTTGATCACCTCTTGGTTTTCATTTTTACGTAGATGTTGGGAAATGATATTATTCAATATTTGACCCTTGAAATTATCATCTGTTTTATGCATGTTGATTATAGCTTTAGTCAATGCCTGATTTGCCAAATCCCATTTTTTCTGCTTGCGGAATAGTTCAAATTCTACGTTATGAGCTAGAGGCAATGATACTAGATTGTTTTTTATCGAATAATAATCAATCGCCCGATTAATTTCATTTTCGGCATTTTGAAAATCATTATTTTCAATTAATACTCGCGCATAAACCAAAGCAGCGAATTCATTTCTTTTTTTGAAATTATTTTTATCCAAAATTTCAATGGCTTGAAGAATGTATTTTTCAGCTTTATCATAATTATCTAACCGTATGAAAACATCTGCAATATTGGTGCAAAAGGTGGACTTTGGGTAGTCATGATTGACGTTGTCTAAGGCCTTAATCATATGTCCTATGGCCCCATGAAGATCACCTTGCATAATTTTAAAAATCCCATAATTCCCATACAAGGTCATATAATAAAATGGTCGATCAATTTTTTCCACCAAAATGGCTGCTTCTTGATAAAATGAATCTGCGAGAATTGGTAGGGTTTCTTGTGAAGACATGGCACATTGTACCATTGCTAAGATTTTAAGGGTGTCATGATCCGCGAGAGCCAAGGCTTTTTTACTATAATCATAAGCGAGGGAAGGGTTATTGTTAATGTGATAATAACTTCCCAGATTATGTATGGCCGTATGATAGCGTGCAGTATCTTTTTGATCAAGAGCGTATCGTTCCATTATTCGCCAATAATAGAATGAACTGTCCATGTTGATGTGTTGAAATTTTAATGCTTTTTCTTCGGCACTTTTTAAATCTATTTGGCCAACAGAGGATGAATACAGGCAGCAAAGAATAGCTGCGATTACAAATGATAGGTAATTGAAAGTCATATTGGAGTTGTTTATTCAAAATAAAAAAATCTGACTAGAATAACTAGAAACTATAGTTTGTCTTTAGGTTTTTTCGAATAATGTGTTTCCAATTTGCTTTGAATACTTTTAAGTGATTGATTTAACTCAAGAAGAATTCGCTTTACTTTTTTTAAAGGAATTATTTTGGATTTATTACTCGGGATTTGCTTCACTTGTTTTTACTTTTTGATGTAGGGGAATATTGATGTTTTCAAATGTCCAAAGCAAAAAAAATGGAAAAGTGAAAAGTATTTATATACCCTTTTGGGTAGTATTTAATAGGGATACATCTATTCTTGAATCTAGGCATATTACCGATGATCTTATCAGATCGTCATTCTAAACCATAATCCGTACCGCTAAAGTAATTCCACGATTTCCAAGTTGATTTGCCCATAATTTAGAGGGAGTAACAACACTTTCTTATAAATAACCAAACAACTTCACCATGAAAACAAAAAAAATATTTCCATTAAATTTTCAACTATATGAAAAACTAAGAAGGATAGGGTACATGTTAATATTGACGCTATTAAGTCTCTTGATTGGGAATCAACTAAGGGCTCAATGTCCTAAAGATATTCAACCTTCTTGCCCGATTATTACTAATGCTGTTATGGATCAAACTGATAATGGCAATGGAACCTCAGATTATATCATTTATATTGATTGGATTCAGGGGACTGCCAATAATGCCAGTTTACAGTGGGATGTATATTATGGCAATATTATTTGCCCTGACGAATATGAAGAATTGGGTTTGTTTCCAGTGGAAAACTGCATTCATGTTCATTCAGGGAATAGTTCGGGTACTATAATTGAGTATTTAAATAATGTTCCAAATACTGAAAATATTTATTTGGTTGCACAGGGTCGAACGAATGCGTCGTGTGGTGGTAATATTTGTAATCAAACATTTGTTCAAGTTGCCCCAAAACCAGTCCCAGTCAAAATGGTTGAATTTGACGGTGTGCAAATTGATGATTTTGTCTTACTAGAATGGACTACCGAATCTGAAATTCAAAACGAAGGCTTTGTAATTGAAAGTTCTCAGAATTCTAAAGATTTTGTTGAAATTGGTTTTGTTCAAGGAAATGGAACAACGACAGAAACTAAATCTTATCGTTTTAGATCTGAATTCAATTCGTCTTCTATTAGCTATTATAGATTAAAGCAAATTGATTATGACGGAGCTTTTGAGTATTCAGAAATAATTAATATAAAAAAGGCTGAAAGAGAATATGATTTTAGCTTTGATTTTTACCCGAATCCAATCGGCTCGGAAGTATTAATTTTTGAATTACCAGAGTTGTCTTTTGCTAATATAGAAGTAATTGATAACACAGGAAAAAGAATTATTTTTCAAAATATAAATGGAAGCGATCTTCAATTAAATACGAGCACATGGACTCCCGGACTGTACAATGTCATTTACAGAAATAGTCAAGTCATTAAAAATAAAAGATTGATAAAGTTGTAAGTTAGTTCAACGAAAATATATTCTTTGTTGAAATTACATTCCCCTATTTTACAGAGCTACCTTTGTTGTAGCTCTTTTTTATTTTAAAAAAAAGAGGAAATTGAATTTTCAATTTCCTCCACTTTCAATTGGTTTGCATATTTTGCAAATTGTGATACGAATGAATCGTCCACAAGGATTAACACCTTGAAAGGATAACTAACTTATATTCTCAATATAAGAGATATTTGATATTCTTGACTAAGGTATTGGAGTATCGGTACATACGGTAAGACTATCGCGAAAGATACATATAAGTGAAGTGGTTAAAATTTATTTAATGGAGTCAAGACTGTTTGAATAAACACATCTTTTCTTCTCCTTGCAACAGGTACTTCTGCGCCATCGAGCAAAATTAATATCCCTTCCTTTAGATATTTTTTTATTTTAGATATATTAATTAAATGAGACTTATGTGTACTGAAAAATCCATGTTTTTCTAAGTTCTTTTTATATATCCCGATGTTATATGAACTGACGATACATTCTCCTTTTTCAGTGTAAATTCTAGTGTATTTCTGCCAGCCTTCGCAACGGATAATGTCACTTATTTTTACAAAATCAAAAGAATTTACGCCTGGTACTGAAATTTTCATATCATCCGAATTGGAAGAATCAGAATTATGTTTTAATACTTCGTATCTTTTCAAGATCATTCCATTGTGAATGTTATTTTTCGCTTTTTCAATTGCAGTAATAAGACTTTCAGAATTTACTGGTTTTAGCAAGTAGTCGACTGCGCTTAATTTTAATGCCTCTAGTGCGTATTCTTCAAATCCGGTAACAAAAATAATTTCAAAATCAATTTGTTCAAATCTGTGAAGTAATTCAAATCCACTTCCTCCAGGCATTGATATGTCTAGAAAAATGAGATCGGGTTTATGCTGATGAATTAAATGATAGGCTTCTTCGACGTTAGAGGCTAAAGCTACAATTTTAATTTCTGGGCAATAATTCGATATTTTGATATTCAAAACTTCTCTAAGTTTTGGTTCGTCATCAATGATTATCGCGTTGAACAAGTTATTATTCATTGTACAACTGAATTTTGGAAGTTATTTAATAATGGAGTTAATATCTATAATCACAAATTAATTTTTAATAGTTTATAGTAAGGATAACTTCTGTTCCCCTCGCTTCATTTTCAAAATATAAATCAATAGTTTGAACTTCAATATTTAAGTTGTTATTGGCATTAAATGTTTCTATTCGTTCATTTATAATTTGAGTTGCTCTTGACTTGTGTTTTTTTAGGACAAATTCTTTAGATTTTTCTCTTCCTATCCCATTGTCGATAATATTTATTTTAAGTTGTTTTTCATTCATGTTGGTTAAAACAATGGTTATTTCACCTCTACGATTTTTTAAATTAAATAACCCGTGATTTATAGAGTTTTCAATAAAAGGTTGAATGATCATAGGAGGAATAAGGACATCATTAGGGATTTCTGGATCTATAGATATTTTATAATCAAATTTGTTTTCAAATCTCACTTGTTCGAGTGAAAGATATAATTCAATGAGTTTCATTTCTTCTTCAACACTTACAAATTTTGATTTTGACGATTCAAGAATAAGTCTCATAAGGGATGCAAACTTAGTTAGAAAGGAATCTGCTTTGTCTATATTTTTTGTTTGAATGAAGTATTGAATAGAACCTAAGGCATTGAAGATGAAATGAGGATTCATTTGTGACTGTAGAGCTGTTAGCCTTAATTCTGATATTCTTTTATTTAATTTGGTTTTTTCTGATTCGCGATTTTTATTTAGGTCAATGATGTATTTAGAAATAATAAAGAATATAAGCCCACAAGTAAATAGAATTGAAACAAATTTGATGAGAAATTGATAATCTTTATTAGCTGTCAAAACGATTTCTTTAGTATTCGAGATGTGACCATTCGTTAAGGTCATATTTATTTGTCCTGGTTGTATGTCTGACAAAACCAACTTGGAGGGGGATAGTTTAGATTTGAAATTTCCTTCCTTTATAGAATATGAAATCACATCATTCTTAAAAGGATAATGATAATAATCAGGAGTGTCGTACTCAATGATAATAGAATCAACTGTATTATAAAAATCGGAATAGTTGTCAAGATCTTGTGGGATTAAATTGTTTTTATAACTTTTAATGTCTTTTATACTCAGCCCTTCTGAAGATGTCCATTTCAGGACTTCTTCAGGTTTTATTTTAGCCAAACCATTGAGTGATCCAAAAAATAAATTGCCCTCTGCGTCCTTTGCACATGCTCGTGAATTGAATTCGCGATTAGGAAGTCCTTCGTAATCATAGATTTTTTTGATCACTCTAAAGGAGCTATCTAATACATTGATTCCATTAAATGTACTAACCCAGAGATTCCCTAAGTTGTCAGTTAGTATTCCAATGGCATTATTATCGGTCAATCCATTTTTGTCCGTTATGTTTTTTTCAACTTCAAATGTTTCTAAATCAATAATACTTATGCCTCCTCCATACAAACCAAGTATCATTTTGTTCTGGTATCTATGAGCAGTAACAACGTGATCTTTTAGTAATAGTTTTTCGGGGAATTCTGATTTGTGATCAAATTGATCAATTAGCTTGAAATTTTCATCGTAAACATACAATCCTTGATAGGCTCCAACCCAATATTGTTGTAATTCTGGGAAATGAGAAATACTTCTTAATTTGGAATCAAACTTTAAGATCGTTTCAAATTCTAGAGTTTGTATATTGAAATTACCTAGTATCCCATTTTTATTAGAATGACCTACACAAAGAACTTCGTTCTTCGATATAGGGTGTAAATCGTTAAGTTGAATTGGAAGTTCAAAAAATTCAGAGCTGTTATTTTTAAAATTAATTCTATGCAAATTACTTCTACCGTCGTACCTGAAACCAAATAGGAAGTAATAATCAGATTGTTTATGATATACAAATTTAGAATTTGCTCTATGTTTGAAATTTTTGAATTCGATCTCCTCTACATTATCTGAAAGGGAATCAATATGATATATGCCAATAGCCTCCCGGACAAATCGCATCTTATTGTTCTTGTCGACGGAAACATCTGTAACTAAGTTTCCAAACTCACTTTTTTGTACTCTATAGTCCTTGTTGAAAAATTTTATGCCAGATTTCAACCAAGATATTATTTGAACGCCATTATAACCAACTGTCATCCATTTGTCGAATACATCATTGGAAAAAACATCCTTGAATTTGTCATTGATAGTGAGAACTTTTGAGAAGTCTAATAACTCATGGTTTTTATCTAAAACCAAGACTTTGTGAAAGTATCTTGGTCTATCAGAAAAACAAGCAATTATATTTCCTTGATCATCTTGTCGAATTAATTTACAGCTACTTTTTTCTTCTAAATCTAGAGTATGTAGTATTTCAAATTTTGAGTCTCGCCAAATATATATACCCTTATTATTGAATAGATATAGGCCGTGTGAAGATTTGAATAATGAACCTTCTTGATTTAGTTGTTGTTTTTTATTTTTCGAAATTTTGGTAACAATTTGATTTTTCTGGACAATAAAATCTTCATCTATTTTAAAGATATTGTCTAGGTTTTCTGGATAGGTGAAAGCTTGGTTTTCAACATTAGGTTCTTGATATTCTGAAACCATAAAACACTGTAATCCATCTTTTTTAAAGTTCTTAAAAACTATTGAGTCAGAAAGGGTAACCTGTTCAAAAGAACCAGAAAGAAATCGCTCAATAAATCGAGTTTTAGTATTTAATTGATATAGAAATTTTTGTCTATTAAATTCTAAATAAATTTGACCTTCAGGACATAATTTAACTCTTGAAAGATCCGATAGATTTATTTGATCTTCATTTAAAACACTTGTACCAATGTCAATGAAGTTACTTCCGTCATATCGTTGAATAGTATTTTCTTGAAACAAATAGAAGAATCCTTCTTTGTCCCTTATGGTATGATTTATTATTCTTTCTTTTAACCCGTTATCATTATCAAGAATTCGGATATCAACAATTTCTTGACTTGATAGATCTTTCGATATAACCAGGAATAAGGAAATGGTCAAAATAAATTTCAGCCAGACTTTTTTCATTAATCAGTTCTATTTTCTTAAGATACAGTTTCTAATTTTAGGAGCCTATAATTTTGGATTAACGGTTGATTTTAGGGAATAAGTGGTAGGGCTAATCTTCGTGAACATTATTTTCTTAAATAAAAGCTCATAACATATACAAGTATTATGATTTTAAAAAAATCTTAGAGCTATTCAGAATGTCTTAAAAGATTAACCATTAAAAAAATTGTCCTCTATTTTAATTTAACATTCGACGAAAGTCGGTGAATAGAAGATATAGTTTATTGGACCCTTTTATAAATTTCAAACCAGACATCACCATTTTCAAACCGTTTTAAAAGTGTTGCTTTTTTGTCCTCTTTGAGTTTGATTTTCTTATGTGCAGATTCTATGGAATTTATAACTATTATTTTCTCAGTCGGTTGTTTATCCCATTGGTTAACTCGTGTAAATTTTTGATTATTGGTTCTATAGCCCGCGTAGGGTTCTTTTAGGGCAGTTTCATTCAAGAAATCAGTATAGATGTATTGATCATAGATAATTTCTTTTTCTAAATATTGTACTAATTCTTGATGGAGAGGACAATAGTCCAAATAAGAAAGATTGATATCCAAAACAGGTGATCTTTGTTCATGCTGGATAGCAAAAAATAATATCGCTATTCCTAAAACAACGTGATCTAATTTTTTTAGTCCCTCGGTACTACAAGATATTAATATGACAGCACCGAGAATGAACAAAGGAAGGAGTACCAACAAATACCTCAGCGTTAAAAAGTTTAGTGCGGAAAAGACAATATAGCCGATAATGAAAATTCCAAAGCATATCAAAAAACGCTTTTGAATTCTATTGAGTTGTGAGTATTTGATGTGGTCATAGGACAGTAAAGAAAGAACGATCGCTATTGCAAAAAAGATAGCGCGACCTTGCCCAATGAATAGAAATGTAAAGATTGATTTTATTTTTTCGAAGATTACCTCTGGGTTAAATTCCATCATGGACACATGGTCGGGATATAGAAACCACCCATATTCGATTTTTTGAACTATAAGGAAAAGAAGAAAGCTTAAATATGGAATGCAAGAATATATCAACTCCTTCCATTTTGATCTGCCGAATATAAGACTAAGTGCAGCATAGCTATTGCAGGCTAATATTCCGATAATCCCAGTTTCTTTAGTAAGCAATAGCAAACAGCCCCACAAAACGTACCAGCTCCATTGACGCATGATAAAAGCATAAATCGTCAAAATCGATAGGGCGGCAACCAAAACCTCTGGTAGTACCATAGAAGATTGAGCAATAAATACCAGTTGAAACAGAAATATTGCAGAAGTATAAAATGCAATTTTAGCATCCCATACTTTTAATATCATGTAAAAGAGGCTCACGGCGAAAAGTAAAGAGATACACAAGGCAAAACTATGAGCAGCGACAAAAGATTTCCCAAAAATACTCAGCCACACACCACCTAGAAAATGAAAGAATAAGGGATGTCCCCGAGTAAGATACAAATCTACTTTTCCTGGCAATATGCTAGGCCCTGCGTCCGCCATATGTTGAATGGCTGGTGCGTAAACCCATGATTCATCCCAAAAAAAGGAAACATTCAGGTGACTATATTTGATGGCAATAAAAGCCAATAATGAAACCAAGAATGCCAGGCTATAAGGTAAGTTTTCTTTATTGAAAAGCATAAACGAAATTAGTAAAATCTATCACTTTTAAAAGTAAATTAGTTTATCCGAAGACAAACCGGCCAGCTGAGTTTTTGTTGATTGCCTATAGATGAAATGTCTAAGATGGTCTAGAGGTGCTTTTTGAGATTAAAAAAATGGATAACCAATAAGTCGATAGAATCAAGATACTTGATAACTCAAAGCTCATTTTAAATTTATTAAAAGCAATGAGAGCATCCGAAATCATAAAAAGCAGAACCGCCAATCCAATCAATTTGTATACATGTTGAGAATGACTTCGTGCTAGATTTATTCCTCTCCAAGCCATGAGGATTATTACTACAATGTAAATAAGAACAGGAATACTCAAATCACCCAAATCATCCAAAAGAAAATAATAATATGAAGCTCCAATGAATGAAAGTATACCCAAAACTCCAATGGAATGATGGTGGTTTGATTTGAAGAAAAAGGCAAGCAAAAACAGTAGATGGGCTATAAGAAAGGAGAGGAGACCAAAAACAAACAAACCTTCATTCAATAGTAGTAAATCTCCACCCAAACAAAAAATTAAGCCACCTGAAATTAACTTAGAATACCGATCCATAGGTTTATCTCCATATAGAAAAGGGATCGATAAAATCAGGATTGTGGTAGCGCCTTTGAAAATAGAAAATTCTAGCGTTTTTGAAGTGAAAGCAAAATAAATCGCTAATGCCGCTAGTATTATTATTGAAACCCAATGAAATACAGGAATATTTTTCATACTCTATACTGAAAACCTAACTGTTATTATTTCTTTTTCTTTCTACGGGATTTGCCAAAATCACCTTTCCTGCGGTCCTTTTTTTCTACTTGACTTCTACGAGGTTTTCTTTCTACATTGGATCTATGATCTTTGTTTGTGGCCTCTCCGCTCTTTTTTCGGTCTTTTTTGTCTCTGTCTTTTGAACCCTCTCTTTGTTCATTATCACGTCTCCGACCCCCTTGTGGTCTTTCTCTTCTTCTTCGATCATTTCCACCTCTTCGTCTATCTCGACCGCCGCTTCGATCGCCACGACGTTCTCCGCCGCTTCGACCTTTTTGTTCTTCCTCATTGAGGTCTTTGTTGCTTCCTAGATTTAGAGACTTGAGCTCTTGGGCTAGTACTTTGGCAATAATTTCATCTTTAGTCAAGTTGCTAAAAAGCATTTTTACCTTGGCCATTAGAGCCTCATCTATTTTTCCTTTTGTTTTTTGTTCTAATAATTTTATGCACCAATTTTCGATTCGAATATCCTCTATATCTGCTGTACTCGGAATCAGTCTTTTTTTAAAAACGATGCCAAGTTGTTTTTCGAGCATTCGTATTTTATATACTTCACGACCGGTAATAAATGCCAGTGAAGTTCCTTTTTTTCCAGCTCTAGCTGTTCTACCACTTCGGTGAGTGTAATAGGCATTTTGATCAGGTAAGGAATGATGAATAACGTGTGTTAAATCATTGACATCTATACCTCTGGCTGCGACATCGGTTGCAATGAGAACATGTAAATCATGTGCTTTGAATCTATTCATAACACGGTCCCTTTGTGCTTGAGATAGATCACCATGTAAGGCATCGGCTTTGTAATTTTTACTGAGAAGTTCTTCGGCCAGATTTTGAGTGTCCCGTTTAGTTCGACAAAATACGACACCACGCATTTCTGGATTGATATCCAACATTCTAGTCAATGCTTCGGTTTTATTGGACTGTTTTACAATGACATATCGATGTTTTATGTTTGCATTTACCTCATTTTGGGTGTTGACTTTTACTTCAGCAGGATTGTCCATGTACTTCTTGACAATCTTCTTTATCGCACTTGGCATAGTCGCTGAAAATAACCAGGTCATGGTATCTTCGGGGGCATAGCTCAAAATTTCATCTATATCCTCTTTGAAACCCATATTCAACATCTCATCTGCTTCATCCAATACAAGGAGTTGAAGTTGATTTAGTTTGACAGCTTTTCGTTTGATCAAATCAATTAATCGACCAGGAGTAGCGATAATCACATGCTGCGTTTTTTTCAGTGCCTTGATCTGAGTCATTATGTTGGCACCACCATATACTGCCAGTACATTAACTCTGTCCAGGTATTTGCTGAACATATTGAGTTGCTGTGCGATTTGCTGTCCTAATTCTCTGGTCGGAGCTAAGACCAAAGCTTGCGTATATTTTTCATTAGGATCGATGCGCTCTAATAAGGGTAGTCCAAAGGCCGCAGTTTTGCCTGTCCCAGTTTGCGCCAATCCGATAAAGTCTCGTTCTCCCTCTAGAAGTTGAGGAATCGCTTCCGCTTGGATATCTGTTGGTTTTTCAAACCCTAATTGTTCAAGAACTTTTAAAATTGGAGATGAAAGTCCTAAATCTTTAAATGCTGTCAAAAAAATCGATTTATAGTTGAACGGGTAAAGGTAGCTTTAATTACCGATTGTTCGCTATTCCAAGTAAAGCAAGTTTATATTCGGACTTGATCCGCAAAAATGACTTTATTCTTCTTCTCTGCCCAGTCTAATGTTGTACCAGTCAATTTTTCTTGAAAAGTACATGACGATACATAGAATTAAGAAAATTCCAATGCTACCTATTAATAAGGCATAATCTTCAAGTTGAATAATCGTAAAAATAAAACTGTAAAGGATAAAAAGAATCCCAAACATCATTCCGGCAATCTGTCTTGATTTAAGAATTGCAAAGACATAAGCGGTAACCAAGCTTAAGGTTAATATGGCTGAGACAAAGTAGGCATAGTTAAATTTTATATGCTCGCTAAAACTAAGTAGTAAGCTGTAAAATACGACCAGGGCAATACCTACTAAGAGGTACTGTATGGGGTGAATAAAAACACCATTTAGGATTTCTACAAAGAAGAAAACCAAAAACGTCAATACGATAAATAGAATGGCATAACGGGCCACACGGTAAGACTTTTTGTAGTTGTCCACAGGTAATAGAAGGTCTGTACCAAAGGCACTCTTATGGACCTGATGTTGACCATTGAGCCAAGTTTGTGGATAATTACGATTCAAATGTAAAATATTCCAATGGGCATTAAAGCCCTTGTTATCAACCGAACGATCATCAGGTAAAAACGTTCCAGTGAAGCTGGGCGTTGTCCAATTTGAACTTAAATTTACGTCGGTAGTTTTTCCCATAGGAATAAAATAAAGGTGTTGACTTCCTTTTAAATTTAAGGTCAAATCAAAAGTATAACTGCTTGAATCTTGATATGATGTTGGTGTTTTGGCATTAATCCCTGAGGCGATAACATCCCGATTGCTGGTCCCTGAATCGAAAGAAATATTTTCAGAATTCCATTGTAAAGATATTTGTTTTTCTATGCCCTTGAGATCAGTAATTCCAAGATTCAATTGCGCCTGATCAAAATGTATGTTTTTGGCTGGAATGTCATATTTGGAAATATCTAGAGCGTTGAACTTTCCTTTAATATTAAGATTTGATTCATAAACCACCACCTCATGGATACCACGGTACCTTTTTTCTGGGCTTATGTTTCCATTAATATTTAAATCTTCTGGTAGGAAATTTATCCATTCTTTCAGTTTAACGACTTTTTCTGTAGAGTCCTTGGCGTTATACTGCTTAATGAATTTGTCGTACGGGATGCTTAAAAAAGGTCCGGTCAAAGTTTGTCCATTTCCCCATTTGGAACTGACTTCATTGATGGCATTTTTCTGAATTCGTTCTCGTTCAAAAATCAATTGCTTCACCATGGTGGTCGGGATGAGCAACATGATAATCAAAATAGTAATGACAAATATTTTAAAAAAGACGCTGCTCTTAAGTTGGCTTAATTTCATGATGGTTCAGTCTGTTAATTGCTTAACGAATATATTAATGGATCAAGTATGATTTTGAATTACGTATTTACAATAAGATACACTATTTCCAAGGACCTTGTCTAGTAATACTTACAAATTTTTGACCATCAAATCGAAATAATCCTCCCCAGCCACCAAACCAAAATCTATCTTGTCGATCACGAAAGATCGATAGTATCCCGTTTGTATTTAATCCATCTTCTCGATCGTAATTTTTAAATGATTTTCCGTCATAACAATACACTCCATGGTTTTCTGCAGCAAACCAAATATTACCATTGTGATCTTCGTACAAAGCCCCCACTTCTATACCTTGAACCATTCCCAGTGCTGTATAATTAATGAATTCTTTTCCGTCATATTTTGAGATGCCACCAAACATAGTTGCGATCCATATGTTTCCTTTGGAGTCTTCCATTAGAGAACCAATGCAATTGCTGGGAAGTCCGTTTTCTGTTGTGAAGAAATCGAAATTCTTACCATCATATCTACAAATGCCGAAGCCATCAGTTCCAAACCAAATCGTACCATTTTGATCCTGAAGAATACTACTGATTCTATCGTAGGCATAAATACTGGAGGTGTCTTTTACAACGGCTTTGGGGATATCAAAAACCTTGAATTCTTGACCATCAAATAAGCGAACACCCTTTGTTGTGGCAAGCCAAAACAACCCATCTTGATCAACGAAGAAATCCCAGATGTCATTGGAGAAATCTTTATTGTTCTCTTTGAAATTTGTAAACGTTTTGCCATCAAATTTGCTCATTCCATTATACGAACTGATCCAAATGTGACCATCCTTGTTTTCATGAATTTTTGTGATTCGTCCGCTTGCAAGCCCATCCTTATTTGATATATACATTAAACTATCACCATTGTAGAGCATGAGATCATATACATTGGTGCCAAACCAAAGTCGATCTTTTGAATCTTGAAAGATGGTCCGGAGATGTTGACAAAGTTGACCTTCGATGTAGAATAGTTGATCTTTAGTATTTAACGATTTTTCTTTTACAAAATCAATTTTTTTGATCGAATGGGTATTCTGATTTTGACAAGAAAATAAGATCAATAGAAATACAAATAGATAATAAATTAGGGGATGTTCAGAATTTTGGAATCTGTGTTTTTTCATAAAGTTTCTCCAGATCATAATTTATAATAGTGTTAAAATACTAATATCTCATTTCACTTGCAGCACATTATCAACTGGCTGTATTATAATGTTAGAGATATTAAAAGACGCGTTAAGAATTTTACATGAACATAAGAATCAAACTCAATAGAGTATGGGAAAGAGGTATTTTGGTGTTAGCTATTCTGTTTTGCTATTCCTTAAGTATAAATTCGGCTAATTCTGAAATATGTAATACTTCAAATGTTGAATCTGATATTCGCCGAAAGGCAACAGAGAAAAATATCATGAATTCTAACTTTTTCTTTGGAACGGTCGATTATTATAACAATGGCTGTGAATTATTGAGTTTTTATATTTGCTATGACGGTGATCAGGATTTTGAGAACAATACATTGTTTATTTCTATTTATGACGCCAATCCTTTTTTATCATCTGCCAATGTCATTCAAACATACGAATCAACTAAAGATAGGGAAATTGGAGAATGTCATGAAACCATAATTTCAGTAAGTAACTTTGGTGATGATTTTATTTACGGAGTATTAAATGATAATGGTTCAAGTAGTACTCCTTTTGATATGATCAATGACTTTCCAAATACTGGTTTTATAGAAACTAACCATGAAGATAATCTTTTTGAGTTTGATCTTGCAGACTGCTCACCAATTGAAATTTGCGATAATGGCATTGATGATGACGGCGATGGTTTGGTGGACTGTGAAGACGATGATTGTTGTGGTGAGCTGGGTTGCGAAGATAATCTAGTAGATTTTTACATACCCAATACATTTGTAGTTTTACCGGATTGTCAAACCTTATTCTTAAACATCTGTAATGAAAGCGCTCAGTCGTTTAATGGGACAATCCCTGTGAGTCTCTACGATGCAGTACCCGAACTGGTTACTTCAACGTACCAAGGAACGTTTGATTTGGATCTTGACATCGGAGGAAATGATTGTGTAGAAATTCCGATTGATATTTCTTCTATTTCTGAATTAGAGGTTTACTATATCATGCTTAATGATGATGGTTCTGTTACGCCCCCTTTTGATGTTTCAGAAACTTTTCCTGTTACTTCAATCCTAGAATGCAATTTTGAAAACAATGTAGGATTTTATATTCCCTTGGCCTTAGCACCTGTACAAATCAATGCAAGTATATGTCAAGGCAATAATTATGTTTTACCGGATGGTGAGATCATTACAGAAGCTGGAGTTTATATGGATACATTGACTACTCAGTTTTCTTGTGATTCCATCATCATAACACAGCTAGAAGTGAATACCAATTGTGGGGAAGATTGCTTTAATGGTATGGATGATGACGGAGATGGATTGATTGATATATTTGACCCCGACTGTCAATGCTCTGGTCCAGTTAGTCAATTTGGTTTTGTTCAAAATTCTAATTTTGAGGGTGTTGAAGATTGTTGCGAAGTGGCCAACCAAACGTACGAATGTATTAGTGACTGGCAAGTCATAGCGGGTTCTCCAGATCATTATTCGCTGGAATGTGCTTCACTTGGAGACATTCCTTTCATTGAAGAATCGCTAGTGAGCTCATTTCAGGAGCCTTTTTTATCAATAGGTGGTGGGAATGGATTTTCAGAATCGATGGCTACTTGTTTGCTAGAACCTTTGGTGCCTGGTATTAATTATTCGATAGAATTTGAGGCAAACTTATCATCTGTTTGGTTAACGATGTTTAATGAGGAGGTCTTTTTTACTGTGTATGGACTACCTGATTGTGTGCCGGATTTAAGCTCTTATTATGGACAAGGTGTTAATAATTTTTGTCAAACGACTTTTGCTAATTCTGCTATTCCCTTAATTACTGTGAGTTCAAATGAATTAGAGTCATTGGATTTTAATACATTTAGTAATACTTTTCAAGTCCCTTCAAATGTGGAAGCGATTATTGTATTATTTGATTGTCAAAGTACTTCCGGTGGCGTTGGTTTTTTTCAAGTAAATCATCTCCAAATTTATCGCGAAGAAATTTCATCAGATTGGTTAGTTCCGTTTGATATTGAAGTTTCTGACCCCTGTGCTTTTCCTTTAGAATTTTATGTACCTCAAACGGATACTTTATCTTATCAATGGTATTTGGATTCTATTCCCCTGATGGGAGAGGTGACTAATACTTTGGAGCTTAACGCAAACGATTACTCTACAGATAATGAATTTCATCTTTTCGTATATAACGATAATGGATGTATGTTGTTAGGGCCAGTGAATATTCAATTGAATTCATCAGTTGAGACTTTTGATACCTTGAAAGTTTGTAGTGGAACGGATGTGATTTTTAATAATCAAATGCTTACCATGTCTGGAGATTATATGGCTAGTTTGATGACAGTGTCTGGTTGTGATAGCATTGCTCATTTAAATCTGAGCATTGGAGATAATACTAGTTCGAATTTGGAACAAAGTATTTGTCAAGGAGAGACTTATCTTTTTAATGGTATTCTTTTAAACTCTGAAGGTGTGTTTAAAGATACCATTCCAAATAGTATGGGCTGTGATAGTATTATCAATCTCATTTTAAGTATTGATGATTTTCAAACCGGACCCGAAGAATTTCTAAATCTATGTCCCGGTGAAACGGTGTTTTTTGGCGGAGAAACAATTATACAAGCAGGTATTTATAAAGATACGATTGCTTTGAATGCCGGGTGTGATAGTATCGCTACGCTAATTGTGAGTTACCAAGATGAGCTTACATACAACTTTGAATTAAACTACAATTGTGATATCGTTACCTTAGAAGTCCAACCCAATATGCTTATTAATGATATTATTATTGATAATCAATCATTTGGCACTCAATGGTCTATAGCTGATTTGCAGGAAGGAATGTACAGTATTACATTTATTTATGGTAATAATTGTTCAGTATCCGATCAATTTGAAGTATCATTTAATAACGTCGATTATCATTTGTCTTTTCTCGACCCTTTATTTGATTGTCAAATAATTACAGGTGAAGTGTGTTGGGATAATGTCAATCCCACGATCAATCTAGCTGACATTAGTCTCTATGCGCTCGATTCTCAGAGTGAAAATTTAGTACTGATTACTACTCTGGAGATGAATGATTTAAACAATAATTGTTTCAGTTTTTCTGCAGTATTGCCTGAGTTTAATTTTTCCGATTTTGATCAAATTCTTGGGGTGGTAAACAACCAAGTTCAACTATTAAACCTCAGCGATTTACAGGAGGAAAGTAATTATAATAATGAATGTTCAGTTTTCGATAATTACGCCTTTCTAGATTTTGAATCACAAGATTTAGATTTAGGACCGGATGTGAATTTGTGTGCAGAAAATTATATGATTTCCGCTCCAGATGGCTTTATAAGTTATGATTGGAATGGAGTAACTCAAGAAAAAGATCTACTTGTTTTTCAGTCAGGAGAATTTATTTTAACAGCTATAGATCGCTGCGATCGCGAATATAAGGATACGATTCAAGTGACGTTGAATCAAATCGATTCTTTGACAGAAACCATTACGAATACCTGTCCATCCTTATCTAACGGAGAAATTGTCTTGGAAGTGAATAATTCTTCTGGAAAGGCATATACGTTTTTATGGAGTGATAATTTGGGGACTGATAATTTCGTTGATAATTTGCCTTTCGGCGAATATCAAGTTACGGTGACCAATGGAAATTGCAACGAAGTCTTAGAATTTGAAATTTTGGAATTTCCAGAGATGAATTACGTGATTGAGCATTCTGAAGATTTATGTTATGGAGCTGAAAATGGTTTTGTCAATATCTCCTCACCTGATAATATTCAATCCATAGTTTTTGAAAATGAAAGTTTTCCTTTTCCCACAGAATTCAACAACCTACCTGCGGGTGTTTATGATATTACTTTGATTGATATTAATGCCTGCACAGAAGACCTTGAAATTATCATTGACGAATCTGAAGCAATTGAAGCGAGTTTGCCTGATTCTATTTTTATTAATTTGTATGATGATTTTCAGTTAGAATTAGAAGGAGATCTTTCAGATGATATTGTACTCGATTGGTCACCCAGCAATGTATTAAGCTGTGATGATTGCGCTGATCCTTATTTTATCGGAACCAATAGTACATTACTGAGTTTGGATTTAATTCAGGGAGAATGTATGGAAAACTTGTTAGTGTACATCGATGTAAACAGTGAAATAGATGTTTATATACCGAACATCTTTAATCCGGATAGCCCTGTTGGAAATGATCAGTTTGGTGCATTCACCAATGTGTCATTTGATTACTTTAATATGTGGATTTTTGATCGTTGGGGAAACAAAATATATGAAGCTGAAAACTCAGAAAAATTGCAATATTGGAATGGAAGATTCAAATCCGAAAAGGTAGTATCTGGGGTATACGCCTACTTAATAGAGATTGAATTACAAACAGGAGATACTAGGCAGTATAAAGGGACCGTTACCGTTATAAGATGATTTATTGCAGGAAAAAAGTTAAAGTCGTCTCAGCTTTTAACAATGTGTATCCTCATTCTTTCACCAACTTAATTGTAAACACTTCAGACTCATTACTGAATCTACAAAAGTACACTCCAGGTGATAAATTATTACTTGGAAGTTTCAATAGATATTGATCCGCAAATGTTTGATACAGTAATTGTCCTTTAAAATCAAACAAAGCAACTTTATAATTTGAGTTAGTGTTGAATGTGACATTCCAGTCATTGATTGTCGGATTGGGATAGACAAGGTATTTGGGATTCAATAATTCATTCGTACTTGATATAATGCCACCAAAGTTAATGTCATCAAAATAATATGTCTGCTCTCCACTAATAGAACCCGCAGTGGCAAAATTGAAAAAAATAGAAGCCATGTTGTAGGTCCAACCCATACTCAATC
>JAHDCZ010000166.1 GCA_020629615.1 Saprospiraceae bacterium | reverse complement strand
GGCGGAGAATATACTCAGGGATCGGGCGCGATTGCGCTATTAGTGAAGCACCAGCCCAAGCTATTAACGATCGAAGATCCCTTTGGTGTCGCAACTCAAGGGGTACACGATTTTTTTAAACCACGGAGAACAGTATCTAAATCGGACTTGATGAAAGAATTTTTGCAACTTTCCTCAAACGATGGTCAGTCAGCTGATGAGCTATTAGAAGCCTTGCCAAATTCTTTGGATGTGAATGGCGTTCTCGATAGTAATGAGGATAGTATTCAGGTTTTTAAAGATACGCCTGTCTTTGATGGGCAATATTCCAATTGGACTTATCAAAATAGAATCAGAGAGGCATACATAAATTTTTGCGAGCAGAAGAACGAAAATATGGAGTCACCTATTTCGAAGGATTACATCAATACTTGGGACCGAATGATATTTCATTTGCCCTATGCTTTTCACGGAAAAAGAATTGCTTCCGAATTATTTATGATGTCATTGAAACAAAGAGGAATCTGGAAAGATTTCTCTCAAAAAATTCAAGAAGAACCGCAAATTCAAAAGTTTGAATCGCAAGAAGCCTATGAAGCTTCACGGATTAAATTTTTGAGATCAATTACAAAAACAGAAGAGTATAAAGAGTTTGTTCATCAAAAATTGGAAAAGGCGCAACGAGCCTCTTCATTAGTTGGAAACATGTATGCTTGTTCGATTTTCTTAGCATTAATGAGCTGTCTTGAATCTGATTTGAATGAAGGAACTGTTTTAACGCATTCAACTTTTGGATTTGTGGCTTATGGTAGTGGATCAAAATCCAAGGTATTTGAAGGTCACTTGCAATCTAGTTGGAAGGAAGTAGTAGCAAATTTTAATGTCTTTGATAAATTGAATTCTCGCAAAGAAATTAGCTACGATGATTACGAACAAATCCATCGGAAGCAACTAACAAAAAGTATTTACACACCAAGTGGCGAATTTGCTTTAGACAGAGTAGGTCAACAAGGCGTTCGGCTTGGAGCGCGTTACTATAAGTGGGAAGAAAAGATAGAATAAAACTTTTTTCGCATAGGGTACATTTTAATCATTTTTGGTGTATACCTGTATACGATCATTGTTGTTTGCGATGATCAACAACTCGTCATCTTTCCTTTTGATTTTTGCCACTCTTTTCGCATTTAATCGAGCATTGATACCTGATTCGGTGACAGGTAAAGTTCTGAAAGTTCCATCTCCATTTCCATAAAGTAGATGACCAGTCCCCGCATCATATCTTGGCGTTTCAACTTCTGTCTCAAAGATGTTTCCTGTCAATAGGAGATCTATATTACCATCTTGATTATAGTCAGAAGATTGGATTGACAGAATCGGCGCCACTTGGCATTCCATCGGCAAATCAATAGCTTTAAATCCTTTTTCTCCTTCATTGAGGAATACCTTGGATGAAAAATCATTCACTTGTTTTACTAGAGCGTGTTCAGTTCCGTTTTTACCGATGATGTCGATAACAGAAGCTGCAGCAAATTCGTTATAAGTTTTGAATTTATTTTCAATAAATGGCATTTGTTCGGAGGAGCATTCTCGACCTCTCGTTGGAACTTCTTTCCCTTTATACTTTTTACTTAAGATGATGTCACAAGTTCCATTTTTATCAAAATCATTCGCATAGACTTTAAAGGGTTTCTCAGGACTTGCTTTAAACTTTGAGTTTAAGCCCAAGTTGCCACAAACAAGATCTTGATCACCATCACCATCAATGTCACAGATATGACTACTAAACCACCAAGCCTTATAATCTGCTAAGCCGACTTTTTGAGTGACCTCATTGAACTGACTACCATCATTTTCAAATAATCTTGGGGATTCCCATTCTCCGACCAACAGTAAATCGATTTTGTTGTCGTTATTATAGTCAAACCATTCACAATCTGTAACGATTCCGATAGGACCTTGATCTGTTTTAAGAAGATTGATTTGGTTGGAAAATTGGAATTTGTTGAAATTTAAAAGTAAGGAAGCTGAGGCATTGGGGTACATTCCTGGAATCGCTTTACCGCCGACAAATAAATCAAGATCACCATCACGATCATAGTCAGCGGCTTTAACACAAGAACCCGCGCTTTTGATTACAGGTAATCCTCGTGCCACTTTTTGAAACTTACCCTTATTTAGATTAATATAAAGTCGATCTTGCAAGGACTCAGGATGATCTTTAAATTCACTACCTCCACTGACAACATATAGATCCTTGTCGCCGTCTCCGTCCGCATCATAGAATAAAGCAGCAACATCTTCTTTTTCCAAATCAATATTCCAAGGTTGATTGGATGCGTCATAATCAAAAGTCCCTTTATTGTTTTGAGTATATAATTTCGCCGATTGGTTGGCCGCTCCACCAATAAAAATATCATCGAGACCATCTCCGTTTACATCCCCAGTCGTTAAGGCAGGTCCCAAATTGGATTGTTTTTGGGGTAATAAAACTTGATCTTCGAAATCATCAAATTGGTTTTCTTGATGCTTAAAATCGATACCTATTATCTCAGGATCAATAGATCTAAAAATTGTTGTATTCTCTCCTTTTTTACTTGGGCTTTTCGACGTTGGAGCATAATTGATGACCAGATTCTGATTTGACTTTACATCGGCCAAATTTTGAATTGAACCATCAGGCCATAGTACTTCAATTTTTTCAATGAGATCTTCATCCCCCAAGCCAAAATGTAATTTATCATCGACAGCTGATAAATAACCTCTCGAGAGATAACTTTCGCTAACCTGGATTCCTTTGGATGTGAATAGACTGACTTTGGAGTTAATTGTAGGCTTCTCAGATTTAAGTTCTATCGTGATAAAATTATTCCCCCCATGTTCTACCGCGTTGTTTTTATAAACAAATGCTTCCATGGCAATATTATTAACGACTAAATCTAGGTCTCCATCATTGTCCAAATCCCCATAAGCCGCTCCATTAGAAAAAGACGCTTGTCCAAGTCCCCAATCATCTTCGTGCGATTCAAAATTTAAGCCATTGATGTTGCGAAACATTTTATTCGGAAGTTTCATAGATGGCATTTCATCATATAGTTTGTTCTTTAGCTCATCTGGAATTCGTCCACCATTTTTCGCACGTGCGTCACTCATTTTTTGTCTAAAATCATTATCGCGCCCGTACCTTTTATAACCATTGGTTACAAAAAAATCTTTATAGCCATCGTGATCAAAATCTGAAAATAAAGCGGCCCAACTCCAATCAGTTTTAGCAATGCCACTTAAGTTTGCAATGTTACTGTAGGTTTGATCTCCGTTGTTGAGCTGTAATCCGTTAAACATATATTGATATGGATAATTTCGTTCTTTTATATAATGCCAAAAGACATCCGAATCCATACTGGGCATTAGAGTTTTAGATCTTACATGATCATCAGCTGCCATATCCACTACACCAATGTCGAGTAGACCATCATTATTAATATCAGCGATGTCCACACCCATACTGTAAAAGGGTATTTGATTAGTGTAGCTCTTAATTTGATCGGTAAAAGTACCATCTTGATTATTGATATACATATGGTCTGGAATTGAATAGTCATTCGCGACGTAAATATCTGGCCAACCATCATTATTAATGTCACTAATTGCCACACCCAGAGTATAATTCACTTGAAGAACACCAGCTGATTTCGTGACCTTAGCAAATTTTCCATTGTTGTTTTGATATAAATTCGAACTAGATTCATTGAGGACTTTTAGATCATTAGGATTAGTGCTTCCAGGTTTTACGTAAGTCGCAATATCAGGCGATTCATTGCCTACAAAACAATCTAGGTCACCGTCTTTATCATAATCAAAAAAAGTCGCTTGCGTACTTACGTTGTTATCATCCAATCCATAGCTCTTTGCTTGTTCTGTGAAACTTAAATCTCCATTATTAACGAAAAGCAGGTTTTCTTTTGAAACACCTTTCGGGCCACCCTGGCAAACATAGATATCTAGAAAGCCATCACCATTTATATCGACCGTTGTCACCCCTGTGCTCCAATTTTTGCCATCATTTATATTAGCTGTCTCAGTTATATCCTCAAATACAAAATCACCTTTGTTTACATATAGTCGATTCTTTGATTCATTCGCTGCAAAAAAAATGTCCAATAATCCATCGTTATTAAAATCTCCCAATGCTACTCCTGCGCCATTATAGTAATATTCAAAATCCATCAAATTTTTATGAGGATTAAGGACATCTTCTTCTAACTGATTTATAAAGTGGATACCAGATTGTTTCGATGGGATTAGTTCGAAAAGAGAATTATTTACATTCTTTTGAGTTTCAGAACAGCTTATCAATATACTGAAGCTAACAATTGCTATTATTCCGTTAATCAATCTCATACTTGCTAAAATAATTTGGATGAAGATAGTAATTACAGGGAAAATTGTACTTTTCATAGCTAGCAAGCTTCTATTTTTTTAAATCACCTCGATTTATTGCCTTTCGGCGAAAGCCAATAAAAGTCTTACAAATGAAATGTTTGCATAAATAGTTTTTAATCCCTTCTGTTACCAAAAGGAATAAACTCGTCCTAAAAGAAAAACCCTATGCGTTATCTAGTATTTTGCTTGTTCGTAATTGTCGGCTTTTCATCGTGTAAAACTGTTTCTAATTTACTGACCGAACCAACTGTTCTTGAAAACGTCTCAGCCGTTAAAGAAATCATGAATAGTAGTTCTTTTAAAGCAATCAACACCTTAACCAAACTGGGCAGTGATGATCCAACAGCTGTCTTGCCCAAAGAAGTTCAAATGGTGCTCGGTGCTTTAAAGAATTTAGGAATGGGT
>JAHDCZ010000165.1 GCA_020629615.1 Saprospiraceae bacterium | reverse complement strand
GCTCTTTTCTTAATCCACTTAGTCGTTGCAGGAGAAGTTTCGATAGTTTCTTGTTGAGTTTCGTATCTAGCAGGCTTTCTTTCGATTCTTGAACCCGCTTCTTTAACCAATACTGTTTCAGTAACAGTCTCATATTGAGCAGGAACAACACTTAAAGTAGAATATCCTTCTTTAACTAATACTTGCTCACTAACTGTTTCATAAACAGCTGGAACAACCTTTACTCTAGAACCCGCTTCTTGAACAAGAACTTGTTCAGTAACAGTTTCAAATTGAGCTGGTACAACACGAATTGTAGTATAAGCTTCTTTACTAAGTACAGTTTCTTCAACATCCTCCCATCTAGCTGCAGTTGCACTTAAGATTTGGCTAGCTTCTTTTTCTAATACTGTTTCAGTAACAGTTTCAAATTGAGCAGGAACAACGCTTAGCGTAGTTGATCCTTCTCTTTCTAATACTTGTTCAGTAACAGTTTCATAAACAGCATTGCTAATAGATACTTTAGTGGAAGCATCTCTTACCAATAAGTTTTCAGTAACCGTTTCGTACTGATCTTGGATTAGACATTTAGCATAACACTTACCAGGTTCATTTGGCATTCCAGCTTCAGGCTGAGCGTATGCGATAACTGATGCCATGATGAACATAGCTGTGAGAATCATATTCAGTTTTCTCATAGTTTATTAATGATTTAAGTTTGAAAATTTATAAAACGACATAATTAGTTTTTCGAAATGAATTAACACTTCCGAGGGCAAAAGTAATATTAATATCTTGGATAACATAAAAAGTATTTGATAATCAAGTTTGTATTAATAAACTTTTCTGCCATATCAGAAATTGAGCTGACGCTCCCGTTATTGTTGAGGATAATAATTTCGTCTTTGCGGGTTGTGTAAGCTTGGTTTGATTCTTTACCATGTATCAATAGGTATTTCGAATGGTCCTTATCTACATTTAGATGAGCAACGATTTTTTGACGAGTCTCCTCAATAAAGTCACTATCAAAAGCAGTATCACTAAAAATAATTTTAAATAATTTTCGTTCCAATATACATGATGATAAGTAATTAAGTATAAAGTCTTGGTTTCCAGAACACTTCTTGATAGTAGTCCAAATGTCAATGTCATCCAATCCAGAAAAATGATTTAATATTTCTCTAGGTGAATTCATTAATTCAGACTTACCGATCCGATTTTCAAGAAAAAACTTTAGGCTTTTGGGTAAATCTAGCTTTTCGCCTTGTTGATAAAGATCTCTTACACGATGAAATAATTTTATAAGCATTCTTTCCGCGGCAAGGCTCGTTTTGTGTAAATAGACTTGCCAATACATGATTCTTCGAGATACTAAAAATTTTTCTACCGAATGAATTCCTTTTTCTTCTATCACTAACTCATTCTCGGAGACATGAAGCATCGAAATAATGCGATCATAACCAATCACTCCTTCAGCGACACCCGTAAAGTAACTATCTCTGATCAAATAATCCATTCGATCCATATCCAATTGACTAGAAACCAATTGATGAAGAAATTTTTTGGGATAATCGTTTTTATAAATGCTAAGTGCCAAACTTAGCCGACCGTCAAATTCCTCGTTTAACACCTCCATAAATTTGACGGAGATATCTTCATGATGGATATCTAATATGGTATTTTCTAGGGTATGAGAAAATGGACCATGCCCAATATCGTGTAATAAGATACTAATACATGTAGCTTCCTTTTCTTCTTTGGTGATGTTAATATTTTTAGAAAGTAATACATTCAGTGCACGTAGCGTCAAATGGGTTGCTCCTAATGCGTGTTGGAATCGAGTATGGCGTGCACCAGGATAAACCATATCCGACATTCCCATTTGCGAAATTCTTCTTAATCTCTGAAAATATGGATGTGCGATTAAATCATAGATGATTTCAAACGGAAAACTTATGAGTCCGTAGATGGGGTCATTAAATAATTTCTTTTTACTCATAGATTTCGTACTATCCTAAAAGTTAATTTCGTTTAGCTTTACATCGAAGCAAATAAACGCTTCTTTTACATCAAATTTGATACAAGTATATGGATAAAGTAAAGATTCTTTGGGCGGATGATGAAATAGACTTATTAAAACCGCAATTATTTTTTTTAGAAAAAAAGGGATATGAAGTGGTAACTGTGACAAATGGACATGATGCCATAGAAACATTTAGTGAGCATAATGATATAGATGTGATCTTTTTAGACGAAAGCATGCCTGGACTTACGGGACTAGAAACCTTGCAAAGGATAAGAGCAACCAATACAACGGTTCCTGTTGTGATGATTACCAAAAATGAAGAGGAAAATTTGATGGAAGAAGCCATTGGTTCAGAAATCGATGATTATTTGATTAAACCGGTTAACCCGAATCAAATATTATTGACACTAAAGAAGTTAATCGATAATAAGAGATTGGTTAGCGAGAAAACATCTTCGGACTATCAGCAAGAATTTCGTCAGATTATTATGGATATTAATAGTGGACTAAATGTCGATTCATGGGTTGATATCTATAAACGGATCATTAATTGGGAATTAAAATTGGATGATTCCAATGTTGAAGAGATGCAAGAAATTTTGGCAATGCAAAAAAGTGAGGCCAATAGTGAATTCAGTAAATATGTTGAGAAGAATTATTTAGCTTGGATAAAAAATGAAGAGGGTCCGGTCATGTCACATGATCTTTTGCGCTCTAAAGTTTTTCCCAAAGTTTCTAAAACCAAATCCAATGTTTTATTGCTCCTAGACAATTTACGTTATGATCAATGGAAAGTGCTTCAACCAATCTTTTCAGATTTGTTTAGAATAGAAGAAGAAGATTATTTCTATAGTATTTTACCAACGGCAACACAATACAGTAGGAATGCCATATTTGCGGGTATGCTTCCTTCAGATATACAAAAACATTATCCAGATAAATGGTTAAATGATTTTGAAGAAGGCGGAAAAAATATGCACGAGGGATACTTTTTTAAATCCCAAGTAAATCGATTGTTCCGAGAGGAAATGCGAACAGATTATATCAAAGTAACCAACGTAAAAGCGGCCAAAGATTTGAATGACAATATCTTGAATTGTTTGCAAAATGATTTTACGGTCATTGTCTATAATTTTATTGATATGCTTTCTCATGCACGAACAGAGATGGAAGTATTAAAAGAATTAGCTGGAGATGAAAAGGCTTATCGATCATTAACGAGATCGTGGTTTTTGAATTCACCACTTTGGTCAGCTCTTAAAAAATTAGCTGAAAAGGATATAAACTTATTTGTGACGACAGATCATGGTACCATTCGCGTCAAGCAGCCTTCAAAGGTTGTTGCTGACAAAGATACTACTACCAATTTGCGATATAAAATGGGTAGAAATTTAAGTTATGATAAAAAAGATGTGTTAGAAGTGAAAAATCCGAAAGAAGCAGGCTTGCCTAGACCGAATATGAGCTCTAGTTTTATTTTTGCAAAAGAGGATAAGTTTTTTCTTTATCCCAATAGCTATAATTATTATCATAACTTCTTTAAGGATACCTTTCAACATGGCGGTATTTCCTTGGAAGAAGTTATTTGCCCTATCGTTAGATTATCCTGTAAATAGGAATCGAATAATTTATTTGATCAGATGTTCAAAAAGATCAGGATGTTCTTTGATAAAATTTTGATATAAAAATTTATCCAATAGAACAGTGATTTTTTTTCCTAGTTTACCCTTTTTTCTAAGATGGATTTTTAACGTGTGGAACAAAAGAAAATCGTTTTCACTGATTTTTTCAATATCCTCATATCGGTACCTATAGGTTTTGAAATAATTAGAGACATAAAAGAATTCTCTATCCATTTCAACTCTTTTCAGCTTCATTACTGTGAAGTAGAGCAAGATGAAAAAGATAATAAAACAGACTGCAAAGGTAATTTTAAACTCCATTGTACTGAGAATATCTAATTCTTCGGAAGATCTAAGGAATAGCGCTACACTAAACAAGCTAAAAAAGCTAATCCACAACGTAGGCAGAAAAATTTTGAATACAATCGTAAAATTGGAAGATATCCTTTGCATTTATCCTTCTTTAGCTTTGTTCTTTTCGACTCGAGCCGCAATGATAATACTTATTTCAAATAGTATATAAATTGGGATACCTATAAGAAATTGAGAAACTACATCAGGGGGAGTAATGATAGCCGCGAATAGCAGAATTACAATCACAGAATGCCTCCGATAATTCTTCATGGTTTGACTCGAAACGAGACCAATTTTTGCTAAAAAATACACGATGACAGGTAGTTCAAAAACCAATCCTGTGGGTAATGTACACATGGTTAATGTGGAAACATAAGAAGCCAAAGTAGGACTGTTGATGGCATCAATTCCAACACTATAACTGGCCAAAAAAGTTACAGCGACCGGAGCGATCACGTAATAACCAAATAACACTCCTATCAAAAATAGTAATGAGCAAATAAAGACAATCCCTCTTGCCGCTTTTTTCTCAGAATCATAGAGTCCTGGCTTAATAAATTTCCAAAATTCCCAGAATACATACGGAAATACAACAATGAGTCCTAAGAGGGCAGAAACTTTGATATGGGTGAAAAATGATTCGCCCATTTCTCGAGGAAGAATATCAAAATCAGCCGCTTTAATGCCCAAGAATTGATAGGTGGGAAACCAATCATTTTTAGGTCCAAAAATGATTTTTTCAAATACGAAGGTTTTGGATACAAATACTGCGATCGCAACAACGGTAATAGCAATTAGCGAACGAATAATATGCCATCTGAGCTCTTCGAGATGATCCAAGAAATTCATCTCGGCCTCATCGTTTTT
>JAHDCZ010000033.1 GCA_020629615.1 Saprospiraceae bacterium | reverse complement strand
CTGGACTTACAATAGATGGTGGCAATATTGATACACCAGCAGGTACTTATACTGTGACGCTTTCTTTCAATGGAGAGAATTATTCTGCAACAGTACAATAGAAATAATATATCATTTGGGCTAGCTTCTTTGCTAGCCCTTTTTTTATCTAATCCAGACTAGAGATACTTCTCTAGCCTTCGAAAAAATTAACTATGAGAATTCGCTCATTGACTTTCCAGCTATTCTTATTCCTTCTCTTTTCCGGACAAATGCTCGTGGCTCAAGTGTCTGGAACAATCACTGATCCCATTTCCGAAGAACCGCTTATCGGTGTCAATGTTACCGTAAAAGGCAATGATGCTATAGGGACAATTTCAGACATTGATGGTAAATACTCACTGAATGCCAAGGAAGGTGACATTCTCATCTTCTCCTATGTTGGCTATTTAACTACTGAAGTTACTGTCGATGAGTCATTTGATGGAAATATTATTCTTAGAGAATCGAGTGAACTCTTGGAAGAAGTAGTTTTGATTGGATATGGTGCTGTAGGAAAAAAAGACTTAACGGGTGTCGTCACCAAAGTCAACGAAAAAGATTTTATTCAAGGGACAATCAATTCGCCTGAAAAATTATTAAACGGTAAAGTTGCCGGATTACAAATCTCCAGTAACAGTGACCCTGGAGGTGAATCAAGAATTAGAATTCGAGGTGGTACTTCGATTGGAGAAGAATTTGGTGCGTCTAATGACCCACTGATAGTAATTGATGGTGTACCAATGGATACTCGAGGAGTTGCCGGAAGTAGAAACCCACTTAACTTTGTGAATGCGAGTGAAATTGCCAGTATGACTGTATTGAAAGATGCATCTGCAGCTTCCATTTATGGATCGAGAGGAGCAAACGGTGTAATCATTATCACGACAAAACAAGGAAGTCAAGGCAAATTAAAAATTGATTATAATGGAAATGCCAACGTCTCTTTACTTGCTGGCTCTCCTAATAATCTAAGTAGAGATAATTTCCTGAATGCCATTAATGCGAAAGCCCCGCAAGAACTTGAGTTTCTTGGTGAGGCCAATACGGATTGGGTGGATGAAATTACGCAACCCGCGAGAAGTACGGAGCATAATCTTGCACTCTCAGGAGGGAACAAATCAATGAACTACAGAATTTTCGGAGGCTACTTAAAAAATAATGGGGTCCTGATTACTTCCGCCCACCAAACAACAAGTTTTGGTGGAAACCTAAACTTTAAACTTTTTGAAGACAACTTAGAAATAAGATTAAGATCAAAAACTGGTTTGACTGAAGATCGTTTTGCACCGAATGTCATGGGGGCAGCTTTGACCTTTGACCCTACCCGACCAGTACTGGATGAAGATTCTGAATTTGGAGGATATTTTCAATGGTCAGATCCTTTATCCGTAACTAACCCAGTTTCTACCTTAGAGCTTACCAATGAAATTGGAAAAACTACCCGTTCCTTGAATACGATTGGTGCTAGTTTAAACATTCCCTTCATTAAAGGTTTAAAAGTTGTTTCTGATTTTAGTTATGATAATATAACGGGAACGAAACGAAAATTACAAGATCCTTTACTTAAAGACAATGAGTCCTTCCAAAGAGGAGGCTATCTTTTTAACGAGGAATTTGAAAATTATACACAGCAGATTGAATCCTATTTAAGTTACGACATCAACCTTCTCAACGACAAAACCAGATTGAATCTAATTGCGGGTCACTCTTGGTTGGAAAGTGACCAACAAAATCGTTGGGAAGATGGAAGAGAATTGATGGAAGTCAATAACGAATTGACCTATACTGAGGACATTAAACAAGATTCTTTTTTGGTTACTAATCGATTAATCTCTTTTTTCGGTCGAGCCAACTTCACATTAAATGAAAAATATTTATTAACTGGATCCTTAAGAAGAGATGGTTCTTCTCGATTTGGAGAATCCAACCGGTGGGGTCTATTCCCTTCAGCAGCTCTTGCGTGGAGAGTATTAGAAGAACCATTTGGCAGTAATTTATCGAGCCTCTTTTCGGATTTAAAATTAAGAGTAAGTTGGGGTGTGACAGGAAGTCAAGAGTTTAACGATTTTCTTTATTCAACTTTCTATGCTTACGGTACTGCGGATGCCGCTTATCAGTTTGGGGATGATTTTGTACAGACTCTACGAGGGGTCGGTGTTGATCCTGATATTAAATGGGAGGAATCAAGTACCTTAAACTTTGGAATCGATTATGGATTCAAGAATAACCGAATCAACGGTTCGATAGAATTTTATAACAAAGTAACCGATGATTTAATTTTCCGAATTGCAGCTCCAGCCTTCACCAATTTATCGGACAGAATCATTACCAATGTAGGTGAAGTAAACAATAAAGGAGTCGAACTAGTACTTAACACCGTAGTTGTTGATAAATCAAATTGGGGATTAGATTTAAATTTCAATGCAACACGAAATGTGAATACAATTGTTGCTTTGGACAATTCAAATGATACTGAGTTTGGAGGTTATGAAACCGGTGGAATTTCCGGGGACATTGGTCAAACCATACAAATTCTGAAAGTTGGAGAAAGCTTAGGGACATTTAGAACTTATACTCATAAAAGAGATGCGGCTGGAAATCCTTTAGTGGATACGGAAGATTTCAATGATGATGGTTTAATAGATCTTTTAGATATCTATGAAGATATAAATCAAGATGGAATCATTAATGAAAATGATTTGGTCATCAATAATTCTTCTCAGCCGGATATTATGCTTGGTCTTTCTTCTCTTATTCGATATAAGAAACTTGATTTAAATCTTACGATGAGATCGCATTTTGGTAACTACGTTTATAACAATGTCGCTTCCGCGAATGGGTTCTTTGACAAATTAAATGATCGAGTGACGAATAATATTGATGAATCTGCTTTCCAAGCAAACTTTAAGAATCGACAATTGAAATCTGATTATTACATCGAAAATGCGTCGTTCTTAAAACTTGACAATATTACTTTAGGATATAATTTTGGTAAGTCGAAAATTTTCAGAAATCTGAGAGCCTTCTGTACTGTAACAAATGTTTTGACAGTAACTGGCTACTCAGGATTGGATCCAGAATTACCTCAATATAATGGGGGGATTGACAATAACCTCTACCCTATTTCACGAAATTATCTTGTAGGATTATCTATCGCATTATAACAATTAAGCAATATGAAAAAGTTATTATATATATTATTACCGCTTGTTCTTTTACTCAATACTCAGTGTACTGATTTAGATTTATCGCCCGCTGATGCCTTTACGGAAGAAGTTATTTTTCAAGACGTCGATGCTTATCGAGCATACCTCGCTAAAGCCTATGCTGCGTATTCCTTAACAGGTCAAGATGGCCCTGCAGGTGACGGAGATATTTCCATTGTAAATGATGAAGGCTTCACCAGTTACATTCGTGCTTATTGGAAAGCGCAAGAATGCACGACAGATGAAGCTGTTCTTGGATGGACCGATGCTGGAATTAGAGATTTACATGAACATTCATGGAGTTCAGAAAACCAGTTTGTAAGAGTTTTATACTACAGAATCGCTTTAATTATTTCGATTTGTAATGACTTGATTAATCAATCTTCTGAAGACAACCTTACGGCCAATGGTTTAAGTGAGGCGGACAAAGCGACAGTTAGAACGTATCAAAATGAAGCACGTTTTTTACGAGCAATGGCTTATTGGCATTCTTTAGATCTATTTAGAAATGTGGCTTTGGTCACGGAAATCACAGCGACGCCACCTTCGCAAGCAGATCCAATCGATGTCTACAATTTCATTAAAGACGAACTATTAGCGATTGAAGGTTCAATTGCAGGAGCAAAGCAAAACGACTACGGTAGAGCGGACCGAGCTGCAGTATGGATGTTGCAAGCAAAATTATATTTGAATGCTGAAGCTATGGTCGGTGTGGATGCATATGCAGAGTGTAGAGAAGCATGTGAAAAGATAATTGGTGCAGGATATAGTCTTGAACCAAACTATCAAGAATTATTCATGAAGGACAATCACTTGTCGAATGAAATCATTTTCCCATTAGTTTCCGATGGTAAAAATGTTCAGAGCTGGGGTTCTACAACATTTTTAGTAAATGCCGCTTTAGGACCAACGATGGATTCTGAAGATTGGGGAGTACTGTCAGGTGGATGGGCAGGCTTGCGAACTACAAGCGTTATCCTTGATAAGTACCCAGATTTAACCGGAACAATCGATAAAAGATCTTTCTTTTTCTATACTGCTGGACACACAGTAGAGATTGATGACATCGGAGTATACGAACAAGGAATTGCGGCTCCAAAATATAGTAATCTAAATTTAGCTGGTGAAGCAGGTTCAGATCCTACGCACCCAGATACGGATTATCCTATGTTTAGACTAGCCGACGCTTATTTGATGTATGCAGAAAGTGTGCTTCGAGGTGGCGGTGGTGACATTGGAACTGCTGTTGGTTATATTAACGAACTTCGAGAAAGAGCTTACGGAAATTCTAATGGAAATATTGTGGCTTCTGATTTAGACTTAGATTTCATTCTTGACGAAAGAGTTCGAGAATTATTCTGGGAAGCGACAAGAAGAGTTGACTTAATTCGATTTGGGCAGTTTACCGACGAAGGCATATGGCCTTGGAAAGGAAATGTAAAAGAAGGAAGATTAACTGAATCCTTTAGAGATATCTTTCCGATTCCAGCTTCAGATCTATTAGCAAATCCGAATATAAAACAAAACGACGGCTATTAATTTATAGCCATCGTTTTGAAAGAATATATTTTATTGTTTTATGATTCTCTCGGTCAAATAATATTGTCCAATCGCTCCTCGGATGGATAAGAAATAGTTTCCAGAAGGAAGTTCAGATAGATTCATTTGATGCGTAGTATCTTGAATCTTATTCTGAATGACCACTTGACCTTGAGCATCATAAAGCAGTACTCTTAAATTTTCTTGGGTTTCCCCAATACTTATATTGACAAAAGAAGAAGTAGGATTTGGATAAATTTCAATATCCAATGTTCCCAAAGGATCATTCACTGATACCGTTTCTTCGTCTACATAAACATGAAATTCACCAGGCGCTAAAGTCATTGCAGTCGTTGCATTACTTACAGTGATTTGTTGACCTGTTAAATAATCTACCCAAGTTCCAACATTCGGAAAAGTAACATCCACATCCTGAGAAATAACGTCATAGTTTCCAACTAATACTGCATTTCCTCCCCCACTCGATAAATGAATTGTTTTTACGGCTCCAGCAACATTTTGATCGTATTGATCATTCGCGGTAAACGCGGAATACGTACTACGTAATTTCAACATTCTGGAATACACATCAAATAGATCTCTACGATCACCATCCTGATAATAATCCCATCGTACCGGCTTAGGTGCCAATCGACAGTTCTCACTAATGCTTCCATCTTCACATCGGTTAATCGAAAAGTCATATCCTAATTCACCAAACTGCCATATCATCTTCGGTCCAGGGATAGAAAAGAAAAACGCTGCCGCCATGGCATTACGATCAAGAGCAGTACCTAAATCTTTGGCAGAGTAGCTTCCATTACTATTTCCAAATTGAAGATTCTTATACATCAATCTTTCCTCGTCATGACTTTCCATATAACCAATCAAATGAGGATTACTCCAAGATCTCACAGGATAGTACAAATGAGAAAAGTTTGATTTTCCTCCTGTATTATAACCCATGGTGCCTTCATTGAAATTATAATTGGCGTTACCCCAAAGCAAAAATCCATGATCCGAAAAAACAATTTCTTCACTGTTGGTTGCAAAATGTTCCAACATCAAAACTTGTTCAGGATGACTATTCCAAATATGATCTCCGTACTCTTTCAATATATCTATCCTGGACTGATCAAAAGCCGAGAAACCAGAATCATCAGAAGAGAAATTCTGTGTAAAGCCTTTGGATAAATCAAAACGGAATCCATCAATTTTGAATTCTCTAATCCAATAGTCAATCGTTTGTTTTGTGTAATTCTTGGTATACTCTGAAGAATGATCAAAATCAAAACCTACATTATACGGATGCTTGGCTTCTGGATTAAAGTAAGGTGAGTTCTCGGCTGGCCTAGAATTAGATGCATCCCAATACATACGTACTAATGGACTCTGACCAAAAGCATGATTATAAACGATATCCAAGAAAACTGCAATTCCCAATTCATGTGCGGCGTCGACCAACTTTTTAAATGATTCTCTGGATCCGTAATATTTGTCGAGGGCCATATGATAGGAAACATTGTAACCCCAACTTTGATTATTCTCAAATTCGGATACAGGCATTAATTCAATCGCATTAATTCCAAGTTTCTTTAAATACGATAAACTATCAATAAGGTCATCAAAACTTCTTGACTCTAGAAAATCTCGCATCATGATTTCGTAAATGATCAAATCCTCATTTTCAGGAACTGAAAAATTTTCTACTTGCCAATCAAATAATGGTTCATCTGCATCATAGTATGAAATATGTCCATTGGTCAATCCTTGAGGATAGGTCACTGGAACAGATCCCAAGGAGGATGGTATTCCAGAATCATTAAAACCATCCAAGATTAATGTGCTGTACGGGTCCGCAATTCTTAAATTGCCATCGATTAAGTATTGATACATTAATTGACCGTCTGCAGGTTTGTCTATTTCAATCCACCAGGTCTCCATATCTTCCGCAAGATTCATTTGGTAATCTGCATCGATTTTAAAATCTGTTTGATTCGTAATTAGAAAAACATGTTCCTTAAAGGGTGCAGTTAACAGAACCAACAAATTACCATTATCCATTACATTCATCCCATTCTTCGCACCGGATGGTGGATTGGAAACCACTTGATTATTATCCAATACAACAAATGAAAAACTATCCTCAATTTCCCCCTCTGTATTGCTTGCTTCAAAACGAATAACATGATTACCACCATCTACAACGTTGTAGTTATAAGTCAATTCCGTACCCGTAGCTTGAGCAATTTCAACATCATTATCAAACAGGGTAATATCACCTACTTGTGATAAAAATATTTCAATTTCAATTTCATCACCAACGTTCACTACCAATTGTTCTTCACCCGGCTTAATGAATTTTCCACTAAAGGCGTCCGGGTCTTGAATGTCTACAAAAATATCACTTAAGTCTGCCGTTTTTCCTTCTTTAGAACCATCTACATTTCTAAACACAAAAGCCAATTGAACGACTTCCGTACCATCGGGAAATCCGTAAAAATCCTGAGGAACAATCGTTAGTTGATGTTTATTGTTTCCAATGGGATTCATAATGGTATTGGGATCGTTCGTCCCCCAATTTCCTTGTACATATTGCCAATTCCCTGGGCCGCCCGCTGCTGTAATCACACCAGTATGTGCATAAACAGGAGTGATATTTTCCAAACCTCCACTACCAAGCGTAGCATCATAGGTGATGGTTATTTCCTCATTCATATCAAATATAGGAGGATCAATACTTACAATTTGCGAATGCAAAGTAAAAGAGCATAAGGTCAAAACGAGTACAAAAAATTTCTGCATACCAATGAATTTATTCAGGTGAAGAATTATATTTTATCGCATTTGGATTCGTGATTAATAAGTTACTTAAGCCAGCAATCACTAAACACAATCCGGCTAATAACATCGTATTAATAACCGCATCTCCAAAGAGTGTTTTATAGGCAAAATTAATTCCGCCAATGGCTGCCACTATTTGTGGAATAACAATGAACATATTAAAGAGCCCCATGTACACTCCCATCTTTTTAGGATCGATCGTACTAGAAAGCATAGCATATGGCATCGAAAGAATACTAGCCCATGAAAATCCTATTAAAGCAAAACATATATTTAAGTGTAATGTTTCTGAAGCATATTGCATCCCAAAGAAACCAAGCCCCCCAATGATTAAACTCGCTAAATGAACATATTTTCTATTGAGATTATAGCTTCTAGAAACAAAAACTAATATCAAAGCAAACAGCATAGAAGAGAGTCCGTATACACCCATAGAAGAACCTACCAAATCCGCGGCATTATTGTAGGCCAAATCAGCCACCTTATACGCATCCGCACTCATACTTCCAGCATCAGGTTTTGGAGAATTATATACATGCTCGGTTAATGCGGGTGTCGCCATACTCCACATGGTGAAGAAAGCAAACCAGCTAAAAAACTGTACTACCCCTAATTTCACCATTGTCCTCGGCATACTGAAAATATTCTCAAAAATCGATTTCAAGCCATTCACGAAGCCCGCCGATTCTTTTTTCTCTTTTTCAAATTCTTGTAAATCTTCAGGTGGATTTTCTTTGGTCGTTAGTACTGTATAAAGAATGGAAAGAATAAAAACGACACCCCCGATGAAAAAAGCCCATTTTACATTTTGAGGTACTATATTGGAGGCCGCTTCATTACTCACTCCCAATTGAGTCAAGAACCAAGGCAACTGACTAGCTACCCAGGTACCGATACCAATAATCAATGTTTGTACAATAAACCCGTAACTACGCTGAGATTCAGGTAATAGATCCGCTACCAAAGCTCTAAAGGGTTCCATACTAATGTTGATGGAAGCATCAAGCATTAACAAACATCCCACTGCCACCCACAGCACCGGAGAATGCGGCATATAAATCAAGGCAAAAGAAGCCAATATTGCCCCGATAAGAAAAAAGGGCTTTCGTCTACCCCATCTTGGTGACCAAGTACGATCACTTAAATACCCAATGATCGGTTGAACCAAAAGTCCTGCTAATGGCGCAAAAATCCATAGCATTGGAATATCATCTTTCGCTGCACCAAGCGTTTGGAATATTCTCGACATAAAACCTCCCTGCAAAGCAAATCCAAATTGAATACCTAAAAATCCAAAACTCATGTTCCAGATATCCAGAAATTTTAATTTTTTGTCGTTTTGCATTTTGTTATCCATTATGTGTTAGAATAAAATATTCCCATGGTTTAAGAGTCAATGATTCGTTGCCCTTAAGTGTCATTGTTTCATTAGAAAATAAATCCTTTCCGTCGATCTGATTTTCTAAAGTATAACTACTCGCCCGATCACTGAGGTTAAAAATTCCGTAAACCGTATTCTTATTTTTCACCCTTTTGAATACTAGAACTTCCTCCGAATGAAAAAGCATCTCAGGTTCTCCTCCAAACGATCCATTCCAGAGCGCTTCATTATCTGACTTTAAATTACAGAGCTTTGTATAAAAGTCTTGATACTCAAAATTTTTAAAGTTGATATTATCCTTTTCAAAAAACTTTAGTCGCTTCTTGAGTGGTTCTTCTTGACCTGAGTAGATCAATGGCACCCCATCAAAAGCAAAAGTAAAGGCGGCAAGAATTTTATGCGCGTCTCCCATTCGATCAAAGACAGTTCCGCTCCAAGTATTTTCATCATGGTTTGAAGTAAAAAGCATACCATGTCCTTTGTCAAAAGTTTTCCGATCTTTTTCAAACCATGCGGTTATATCTTTTACATTCTTCTCACCCTTAGCGACCCCATTTAAAACATGATGTAACTCCCAGGCATAACTTGCATGAAACGAACTGGAATTTCTATGATCCTCCATTTCGGCTTCAGCCAACATATAAATCGGTCGTCCTATACTAAAGACACTATCTCTTACTTGATGCCAAAAATCATCCGGTACTCCATGCGCTACATCTTGTCGAAAGCCATCCACTTGTTTTTCCTTCAACCAAAAAAGCATGTCATCAATCATGGCCTTCCTCATATCTTGGTTGCTATAATTTAAATCAGCTACGTCGGTCCAGCCCCAAGACTTCCCAGTTGATTCATCGATCGGATCGATCACGTTCCCTGCAGAATCCTGTGTATACCAAGAGGGATTTGCTTTAATCCATGGATGATCCCAACCCGTGTGGTTTGGTACCCAGTCAATAATGATATGCATTCCTAGTGAGTGAATCTTTTCAACCATCCGATCGAAACTTGCCATATCGCCGTATTCAGGATTTACCGCCGTATAATCAGATACTGCATAATAAGACCCCAAGCCACCTTTTCGTTTCGTTTCACTTATGGGATGAATAGGCATAAACCAAAGTATATCTACTCCCATATCACTTATTCTTTGTAGGTGATTTGAAAAAGCGTCGAAGGTTCCTTCTTCAGTATATTGTCGAACATTTACTTCATAGATTACCGCATCTTTTGCCCAAGAGGGTAATTCCGTAGAGATGGATTCTGTTTCTTTTAATTCTTTAGCTTCTGGGGATTTACATCCAATGTTAAAACAGATAAAGAATAAGGCTGCATAAAAAAAATTCAATTTCATATCATGTGGTTTTAAGCTAATAATGCAGCAACTTCCAATTGATCCCTCAGTGTAAACATCGTATTATTGACAATGATTTCTAAAGGTTCCGCGCTGTCTTTAGAGAGTATAATTTGCTCTTGAGAAAATAGGATGCAAATATTATGGTTTCTGAATTTGATTTTAAAACTTAGACTTTTCCATTCTTCTGGAATTTGAGGTTCAAAAGACAGTTTTCCATCTTTTACTCTCATGCCTCCAAAGCCTTTCACAATAGACAACCAAGTTCCAGCCATGCTTGTAATATGTAAACCATCTCTCGTATCATTATTATAATCATCCAGATCTAGTCGTGCTGTTCTCAAATACATTTCATACGCCTTATCATTATCCCCAATTTTACAAGCCAATATTGAATGAACGCATGGAGACAAGGAAGATTCATGCACCGTTAAAGGTTCATAAAAATGAAAATGTCTTCTGATGGTATCTACGTCAAACTGGTCTTCAAAAAAATACATTCCTTGCAAGACATCGGCTTGCTTAATAAAACAAGATCGCAAAATTCTATCCCAAGACCAATGATGATGAAGAGGAATAACATCTGTTGGAATTTCTGAAGCAGGATAAATTTCTTTATCCATAAATCCATCTTGTTGTAAGAAAACAGATTCTTGTTCATCATATGGAAAATACATTTTTTCAGATATTTCCTTCCAATGATTTAATTCACGTTCTGAATCAAAATTATTTTTCACAAGAATTTGATTCGCTTTCATTGGATTATTTTCCAATGCTGATTGGATCACCTGATGCGTATAATCTAGGCACCACTTTGCAATGTAGTTTGTGTACCAATTATTATTAACATTATTTTCATATTCATTAGGTCCTGTGACCCCAAGAATAACGTATTGATTTAATCTTTTGGAATAGTTTACCCGCTGAGCCCAGAATCTAGCAATTCCTATGAGAACCTCCATTCCACTGTCCAACAAATAAGAATCATCACCCGTGTATTGTGTATAGTCATAAATCGCATAAGCAATAGCCCCATTTCTGTGAATTTCTTCGAAAGTAATTTCCCATTCGTTGTGACATTCTTCCCCATTCATGGTGACCATCGGATACAAGGCAGCTCCTTGAGTAAAACCAAGTTTCTCTGCATTTTCTATGGCTAGATCCAAATGATTATGACGATATTGCAAGAGGTTTTTGGCTACCTTTTGATCAGAAGTTGACAAGTAGAACGGAAGGCAATACGCTTCAGTATCCCAGTAAGTACTCCCACCATATTTCTCTCCAGTAAAACCTTTGGGTCCTATATTTAGGCGGGCATCCTCCCCAGAATACGTTTGATGCAACTGAAAAATATTATATCGTACACCTTGCTGCGCCGCTACATCACCTTCAATTTTAATGTCGATTTCATCCCATTTTTTCTCCCAAATATCCGAATGTGATAATTTCAAACTTTTAAAATCCTTGGTTCTAACTGATTGGCGCAAGGTTTGATTTTGCAATTCAAGATTATCATGATGGAATGATGTCGTAATAATCACTTTCTTGAGGATTGATTTTTCTTGACCAGGAGAAATTACATCCGTAAAACGTTCACCATAGATCGCTGTGCTTTGATGGATGGTTTTATCAAAAGGGGTTGATGATTTGTATTCGCAGTTTAAACTAGCCAATACTTCAAATTCAGTCTTTTTTGTTTTGGCATACACCGAATTAGAATGATCCGTGTCAATTAAATCCCAGAACATTTCATCATAATTAGAATCCTGATTCCTTACATCAAAATCCAAATATGCATCAAGAGACAAAGGCCCTTCATAGTCTATTGACTTAACAACGCAATTCACAACACCTAATTCTTTGGTATTGTAACTACAAAACCGTTCAAAAGTGAGTTCCAGTTTTTTCCCAGATGCTAGTTCGATCATCATGGTTCTAGAAAGAACCCCTGACTTCATATTAAGTACTCTTGAGAATTCATGAATCTTTGCCGTATTCAAATCCAACTCTTCATCCCCAAAGCTTATGTTTATACCAATCCAGTTTAAGCTATTTAATACTTTGGCAAAGTATTCAGGATAACCATTCTTCCACCATCCTACACGAGTCTTATCTGGATAATATACTCCTGAAATATAACTACCCTGTAGTGATTCCCCGGAATAAGTCTCCTCAAAGTTTGCCCGTTGTCCCATATATCCGTTTCCTATGGAAAAAATACTTTCGGAGACCATACTGTAATCAGCATGAAATTGGTCTTCAATTATTTTCCAAGGATCCTTTTTCAAATATGCCTTGATCATCTATTCTGATTTTGAATTCTCTCAATTATTTCTTGAGGGGTAATATTTTCGAAACTATTTAAATTAAAAGCCGAGAGCTCCGTTTCAATATTTATCCCCACTGAATGAAATCCTCCGCTATTGGCTGCTTGAATGCCTTTCAGAGCATCTTCAAACACGACAATTTCATTCGGCTTAAAGCCTAATAAACCCGCCCCTTTTAAAAACACTTCGGGATCAGGTTTTCCTTTGACAACATTCGTTCCATCGACAATTGCTTCGAACATCCCCATAATACCCGTTGATTCTAAAACAAGTCGAGCATTTTTACTTGCCGATCCTAAACCAATCTTAATACCAGCATCTCGACTAGCATTTAAGAAGTCCAAAGCTCCAGATAATAAATCGCTCTGTTTCAAATCTTGGATCAAGTTTAGATAATCATCATTCTTTTCAATAAGTAATGCATCTTTATCTTTTTGATCCAAACTAGCCTTGGCCAGGTCAAGAATAATATCCAATGATTTTATTCTACTGACTCCCTTTAATAAATCATTATCCTCCCTGGTCAATTCATAACCATTTACCTTATAAGCTATTTTTTTCCAAGCTTCGTAGTGGAAATGTGAGGTTTCAACAATTACGCCGTCGAGATCAAAAATAAAAGCTTTTATATCCATATTATGGGGACTTAGTGTCATTATGACAAATATAAATTAATGCGCAAGGAATCATAAATAAATCAGGTGTTTATTTAACCAAATTTTATTCATTCTTAATATGAAGAGTAGTTCATGCTATGAAATATTTTTGTTTTCATATTTTGCAAATCCTTATGAACGAATTAAAAGATTCAATTTCTTCCAGATGCACCTAGCTCCAAAAGATACATTCCACTCAGAAAAGGAAAGGTCGATAATGGCAGAACTCGTGTTTTAACATTCATTTATAAATAAATTTATATTTTTCGAATTGATTTATAAATACTTCGAAGAAAGCCGCTATCATGGACGAAAAGATTGACTATTTATCAAAAATCACGGATCTCGCCGTTGAGTATGCTCCCAAAATCGCATTGGCTGGCGTCATGCTGGTTGTCGGATTTTGGTTGATTAAAAAAATCCAAATAGTCATTACGAATATGATGACAAATTCTGGATTGGATGAAAACATTCAACCATTTTTAAAATCCATCCTAGGAGCCATGATGAAAATCATGCTTCTATTTTCAGTCGTTGGCGTATTGGGTGTCGAGACAAGTTCCTTTGTGGCAGTGCTTGCAGCAGCCGGCTTTGCAGTGGGAATGGCTTTGCAGGGAAGCCTCGGTAATTTTGCTGCGGGTGTGATGATTTTAATTTTTAAACCCTACAAAGTAGGTGACCACGTTGAACTGCAAGGAGAAGAAGGGTATGTTCGAGAAGTAGAAATCATCAACACGGTGATCGAAACCCTTGATGGAGTAACCGTGATTATCCCAAACTCTAAAGCCATCGAAGAAAACATCAGAAACTATACAAAAATTGGTTCGCGTCGAATCAATTTAAACATCTACATGCCTTATGAAGAATCTTTTCCAAAGGTCAAGCAGATCATAGAAAGCACCATGAAAAATACACCTGGAGTACTTTCATCTCCTGCTCCGGAAGTAGGAATTGAATCTTACGATACGCATAGCGTCGTGCTTGCCATGTGGCCCTATTGCCAAACTGATGACTACTGGGAGGTCTATTTTGCCGTGAATCAAAATGTCAAAAAAGCCTTGAATGATCATGGCATCCGAGTTGCTTACTCAGAAGGTGTTGAGTTGGGTCCTATTGGAGACTAAAGCTTCTACAAGTTTGGTTATTTTCGTGTTTACGCTTTCGCGAATGTTTAGACTGTTGAAATAAAAAGAATTTAATATTCGGCAACAGCCTAACTTACAGAATTTCAAAATGAAGAATAAAAACTTTAACATTCTCAGCCAAAGTAAAAAAGTGCTTATCTTGAACTAAGACAATAGCTATCCAAATGACATTAAATAGAACAATAGCATTATTAACCATGCGCTTGCTTTTAGGATTTATTTTTCTGATGCAAGGATATGGCAAAGTTTTTCATTGGGGTATTGACAATGTTTACAAAAACTTTTTTCAAGGAACCTATCGTGAATTGTTACCTGATTTTCTAATTCAGTTCACCGCCTATTATACCTCTTTTGTTGAATTGATTGCAGGATTTCTATTGATCATTGGTTTAAAAATTGACTGGGCTCTCTATGCGTTGGCTTCAGTTTTGATTGTCGTGACTTTTGGACACGGATTGGCAGAACCCATTTGGGATTTGTCGCATGTCATGTTTCGTGGTATTCTTCTTTTAGGTATATTACTATTACCTAAATCATGGGATCGTTTCTCTCTTGATGCCTTTTTAGCGAATAAGAAATAACAAAATGAAAAAACTCATAAAGTACTTATTCATAATTCTGCTCGTATTATTTTTTGCCTTGTTGTTAACTATATTCTTTAGTAGTGAAAAGTTGCCTCAAGGAAAATCAGGTCCAGAGGCGGAAGCATTGGCTCAAAAAATGTTACTGGCGGTGAACAAGACTGCTTGGGATACCACCAAATATGTTCAGTGGACCTTTAGAGGACCTCATCATTACGACTGGAATAGAGAAACCGATATCGTAGAAGTAAAATGGTCCAATAATCGTGTCATCCTTCATACCAAAACTCAGCAAGGGCAAGTCTACGTGAATGAACAACTTATTCCTAAATCAGAATCTTCCAAGCTCATTCAAAAAGCTTGGGAGTATTTTTGTAATGACTCATTTTGGTTACTCGCTCCAACTAAAATATATGATCAGGGTGTTGAACGCAGCTTGGTAAAACTAAAAGATGGAAGAGAAGGCTTGATGATCACCTACGGATCAGGCGGAGTAACTCCAGGAGACTCCTATCTTTGGTTATTAGATGAAAACGGATTGCCCACGAGTTATAAAATGTGGGTATCAATCATCCCGATTGGAGGAATAGAATTTAGTTGGGAAAATTGGATTGCATTGGAAAGTGGTGCCATGGTAGCACAAAGTCATAAAAAATCATTCTTTGATGTTTCGATTTCAAATCTATCCACTCAAGCAAACCAACTGCGCTTAGAAGGAAATTTTAGGGAATAAACTTAATAGAATGAACAAAGAAAAACTTGAAAAATTAAGTAATGATGAACTAATAAAAAAACAAAAAGCTACTCGCACACTTTTTGGAATATTTATCCCAATTATTCTTGTACTTATCTATTATACAATAGATGAATATTTAACTGGGACTCCCTTGAATATGCCCAATATTACTATCATACTTTGCTCTGTTGGAGGCATGCTTTCTTTACTACCTACGATGAAAAGAATAAAGAAAGAGTTGAAACGACGGAAGGTTTAAACCCGGTTTCTACATTATAAAATCTATTCCTACCAGAAATGCCTGCAAAATAAACCATTTCATTAAGTTTTCTCACCTTACCATAGTGGTGACTATGTCTCAGCTCCAAAACTTCATATTTTATTTGCCGTTCAAGTCTCAAAACGAAATTCTAATGAATAATCCGGGTTAAAAGATCATTTCTCATCAAAAAAATATCGTCCAAGAAACAAATTGATTTCGAGGACGATATAATTTAAATAAATACTAAGGGTATATAAAACATCTAGAAGGTCAATCGAGTTTTAAGACTTTAAAGTGTTTTTCAAAATCTTGACTAGCGCATTTTACGATGTAACTTCCCGCTTTAAAATCACTCAAAGAAATAACTTTAGGTGATTGTACATCTATATTGCTTGCTCGATATACACTTCTCCCCAAAGCATCGTAGATTTCAAGTTGTATAGACTCGGATTGATAAAGTAGATCGCCAAATTCAATAGTTATAATATCCCTGGTTGGATTTGGAAATAACTTAATCTGATTTAGAGTGATTTCATCTGTATTATCCATAATATCCGCTTCCAAAAAGATTGTTTCCTCATAGCTACAAAGTTCACCTGCTCCGACAACTACAATATCATATTCGCCGGAAGGCAAATTATCAAAAAGATTATCATCAGAAAAAGTCTGTCCTCCATCAATACTAAATTGGAAAGGTCCTAAGCCTCCTGTAAGAGAGATAAATATTTCTCCATCTGCAGTATTTTCATCCGAGGCGATTGTAGTTAAAATAGTGGTTTCAAATGCACATCCTTCTCCATTAGGACAAAAGAGTTCATCCGCCTGGCTTCCAAAATCACCATTGTTATAGATAATTGTTTCTCCACTATTATTGAGTAGAGTAAAATCTCCTTCACCAAAACCACAGCAAATGCCATCACCGAATGAATCAAAAACGGATAGAACAAAACACGAACTGGGATCAACACATAATTCAACTACTTCCTGTCCTTGATCATCCACCAAAAAACCTGCTGCGACAATATCATTACTTAGCGCATCACGCAATGCCCAAGAGACTTCTTCTGGGTAATCATCTGGATTGATGATCAGAGTGAAATTCTCATATGCAGAGTCCAAATCTGTAACAACCGAATCACTATTATTAGTGGATTCCGCATCATATTGATCATTTACTCGCAGCAAATTAAGAACGATCTCATTATTCATCAATTGCAAGTTTTCTGTGACCCCATATTCGATCTCAATTTTAGTTAAATAAGGAATACTAAAGTTATAATGAATAGTATCTACAATCAATCCATTCACGACGACTTCAATTTCAGTATCGATAAAAGTTGTTTCTCCAAAATTTTCGACTTGAACAACCAAATCTACTTTTTGTCCACATGTTGGGATCGCCTCTAAAATAGATATGCCCCCTTCAAGAAAATGAAGTTTACTCAACACCGTATTCAGCGTATCATTAACACGATATCCATCATCAGGATGAGAAACAATCGCTCCTATATTATAATCACCTATGGTTGAAAAATCTTGTGGAATACTAAATTGATAATCTTTGGAATTTTGTGGACCAATCACATCTGTAATATTCATTGTCTCTACCACCGTTCCTTCTATCAACAATGACAGATCAAAATTCTCCATATTTTCCAATCCTTTGTTGGCAACATTTACTGTTACCAACTCACTATTGCTCAAGCTCGCCGAACTCGTAGGTGCTATAAAATCAACTGCAGCCAAATCACGATTGGCTTTGATATCTGCCCAGAACGACACCCAAGGCCGCGCCTGCTTAATGACCAGTTGGTCCGAACTATCCACTTTATATTCGATATCCATTCCAAATCCTTCTGCTCCAACAACATTGTATAATTCGGCAAACTCATCATGAATCACTTGAAGATAGTCCCTCATCAGATCAAGGTAAGAGTCATCCATAACCAATTGATCGTCTGGAATCAAATTAGATCTCCGCAACACTACATATCCTTCTTCAGGATCAGTAGACAACAAAATCTCTTCAGGAATCGAATTGGCATCAGGATTGGTAATCAAAAACTCTCCGACCTGAGTATTGAGGTAAAAGGTATTTTCAGTATTGTAAATAGGGTCAATGCTCACTCCAACGCCATTAGACTTTTCTTCTTGAAAATTTGGGTGACATAACACGCCCATCGCTGCGATGTAATGATCAACTCGATAAAAATCTCGCTCATCATACGCTCTAAAATTCCACATACTTGCATACACCTGTTTAATGGATTTTGAAATATGTCCTTCGTCCAGATGTTGTGTTTTAGAAGTATACAAACCTGCACCACTAAAGCCAGGAAGATCTTCATTATTTGTACTCGATCGACATCTCACTGCCGTGCCCTCTGGAAACTGGTCATGCATGGCTTGAAGATTATCCATCATCCATTGCGGCATTGGCGCTTCTCTAATGTCCTTTCTTAAATCCTTTAACATCTGAATTCTAGTTTCCAAATCATTGATAAACTGAGGATCATTGATCATTATTTCTACCTTATCATAAAAACCGTTGAACTTCATAAATTCATCATAATAGTAAAAAGGAATTCCAAAACCATCAGGAATAGTACCATCTGGGAATCCGAAAGTACGCATCGTTGCCACATTGGAACACTTCGCTCCGAAGGCCGTTGACATCTCAAACTTAATCGAATCTAGAGGCATGATTTCTGTAAAACTTAGATCGCGTTCTGGGATCTGTTCCTCGGTAGGTCTTAATTTTTCGTACCAAGCATTTACTTCTTCTAAAGTCGCTTCTCTAATATTGTAATGATCAGATTCCACTTTGTAGTATATGTATTTTCCAATCAAGTTTGAAATAGAATCAATTTGTAAAGGGTCTTTGATGTAAGCATTGGGTACATTATCTTGAATGGCTCTCAAATTTACATGGGACAAAGGAGTTTGCACTACCGAAGTAATGATCCCTCCAACTCTTGGCAAAGAATTAGGCAATGCATCATACAACACAATATCCCTTGAACCTGGATTTTCATCCAATGTCATTTGTCTGAAAAAACCATATCCTTCTGCTTCATTGAATGGGATATAATCCACATCCCCAAATACCTCTGACTCAAAAACTACATTAATTCTTGATCCTACAAAATTATCTGCATGTTGGGAAATATGCTGTGCTTCTCCATTGGTACCAATAAAATGCTGCATATTATTATTGAGATAAGGCATGTTTGCTACTAACAATTCCATAGTTCTTTGCGTGGCTTCAAAAGACAAGGCATCTCCGAAAGAAAAATTGAAAGAATAGCTTCCAATCGATCCATTAGGCAATATTTCGTTTGGATTAAACACAATTTCACCGGAGCCATCATCACCATTAACAACCGCAGGAATAGCATCTAAAAATTCTTGATGAATAAAATGTGTATTACTATTGATGAAATAAACTTTGGGTTCATCCGTATCCCGATCTAAAATTGCAAACTTGACAAATTCTTGACCATTTAAAAAAGGTGCCCATGGCACATCGGCCACAACAGCCAAACTCGCAAAAGTCTCATAATCATCGATAGAAGTCGTACCATCTATGAAAGGAATCGCTTCCGCGAAATTCAATGGTGAATTGGTAGGCAAATCATTAAATTCCGTGACATCATCAATACCATCACCATCAGTATCATCAGGTGTGGCAATGGAATGTTCAGTAACTTTATAGTTTTGTAATGGAAATGCTGCCAATGGTTCTGAAATAATCATCGTACCATCAACGCCCATTGTCATTGAAGTGACCGATTCGTAATTAGAATTTGGGACATGATTGGCAGTTAATAAATAGTATTTATCCGCTTGCCCTTCAATTTCTAATTCTACTTGACCAAAATTATTGACTGAATAATTATTAATTGGTACGACGGTTTGAGCTTGACTGCAAAATGTAAGCACAACAACTAATGAGAATGTGAATAGAGCTTTCAACATTTGATCTGTTTTGATTGTATTTTTAAGAATACTGAAAGAAAAAGTTAAGCACAAGTATTGGTTTTACCAACAAATAAGTGCCTCATGTTTTCATTCACGACATTTAATCTTGTAGCGGCACTAGAGTGATTCAAACTGACACTACTAAGTCCCTTCCTTTAAACTACTTTAAATAAACTGAAAGCGTTGCATAGGATGACCAACAAAATTTAGAAGATAATGCTGCGTATCATCAAATGTCCGAATTAAGTAATATTAATCATATAATTTCTAAGGATAATAACTTGGATTCGGCTTTGCTTACTTTTTTTTTTACTAGTAATGATAAGGTCTACTTTTTATACGATTTGGCACGTTCGTGCTCTAAACAATCTTCATAATCTTTGAATTTGGTAGTCAAAGCAGTAAACAACTCTTCTTTTGAAATGTTTTTAATCTCTAACCGATTAAGCAATATTTTCAATATTATCCTTGCTCTATTGGCTCCTATTTGTTTTTCGATAATTTAGTTTCTTGATTATTCCGAAACCCTTTGTAATACTGAGATGACTTTCTTACTCACTATTCCTTGATCTATGGCTGCTAGAGCTTTATTTTTCTTTTTGCTTCCTTAATTCGTCACAATGGTATAAATCTCACCCTGCGAAATCTTTTCGTCCACACTTAAATTAAGTTCTATATTCTCAGGGAAAAGTAGTCAGTCTGCTGAATCGCTTTTCTGATTCCATGTACTAAAATTACTTAAGCATTTCAAATAATGGACTTCAGGCTGTTTAGCATTAACTCCTAAAAGTTCTCCGGTTTATTTACAGCTTTCTACTTCGTAGAAGCTTTTTGATTCCAAGTCTTTTTGTTATAGTCTTTAGGAGGGATATTTATCTAATACAAATTGAATACATATTGACCACCAGATTCATAAAGTGATTTGGCTTTAAAATAATCCAGCATGCCCGCCGGATTTAATAATGAAGTTAATAGTTTTTTTCACATAACAAAGATCAAATATTCAATGTCATTTTACTAAACCTCCCAAGGTTTTCATCTTGAATCCTACTTTATTCGATCGACAATATGATTTTAAACCGATGGGAAACAAAACAAAAAAAGCCCAGCTAAAAGCTAGGCCTAAAAAAATGCAACTAAACGTCGCATATTCTTATATATCTTTGAATTTAATTCTTAACAAATTTAATATTAATATTCTTACCAAGAACCATATCAGTCTTAATTTCTTCACATTTAAAAGCATCATTAAAGTAATTATTCAATTCAACTTTTACCCATGACTGAGTTTTCGTAGGATTCATATTTGAATAGATAATTCCCGATATAAAATCATTAATTTGAATCAGATTATTCTCTTTGACATTGACAAATTTATGATCCATTTTACATAGAGAAACCGTAAGATTGTTTAAATCAGTCGTTGCTCCAAAACTATAGTCTTCTTTACATTCCAAGGCAATTAGTTTGTCAAGCTTAAGGTCAAAAGATTTATAAATATTTAAACTCTTTTCATTAAAATCCTTTGAATCCGATAATGAAATAGAATTCTGATCTAGTTCCAATTTTAAAAGATCAAACTCCAGCCAATCACCTTTGTAGACTAAATCGATAATCGCTTTACCAAAATCAATTTTATACTTATCGTTCTTACTATATTTTAGTTCCGTTCTATAGTTGAGATCAGACCGGAGTTTTAGAATTTTGTTATTCAAATTCTCCTTATTAGATGCATGCATTATGCACCAAACAATATCTTTAGTCAATCCAAGTTGACCATGTTTCACAAATGAGTAGCTCGATTCTGCATTTATTAGATTAGAGACTTCAGAAAAAAGATTAATTTCAAATGGAATCAAAGATCCTCCCAGAAGACCTAGACCAGATTTTATTACATCTCTTCTATTAAAACATTTTGATTCCATTGATTAATATTTTATCCTTAACGGATACTAGTATATGTTCAAAAAATATGCCAAATATCAAAACTCAAATTAAGTTCCTTATTCTAGCCTTGTTGAGTTTATTACTTCTATAATTTCACTGTAATACGACTCTGTTTGATCTTTATATACCGGTTTCAATGAATAATAAACCACTTTCGCATCTCCAATTTTATCTTCTATCGACATTTCTGGTACATCGACATATTTGTATTTACCCAATTTGTCTTTATCGAAGCCACGGTAGAGTAATACGGACTTTAAATTCTCTGCATTATTACACTCCCATCTTATCGTAAACTTTTGATCTTCAAAATTCATACTTGTATCTATTCGAGCAAAAGCTTCGAAAACTTCTTTGGGTTTTTCTAAGACTTTAACTTTCATCGTTGCAGGTTTTGACTCCAAATCAGAATCATCAATAGCAAACATCGTATAAGCTATCTTCTTATCATAAGCTAAGCCAATATCTAAATAAGGATTCGTCATATTCGTACTGTCAAACTCGGCTATCAAAGTCCAAGTCCCCTCTTCGTCTAAATTTCTTCTAAATAATCTATGTTTTATCGCATCGGCACTTCCACTTTCAATCCAATGTACCTCAAGTGTATCATTTACTTGAATCAATTGATTCACTATAGGTTTACCAGGAGGAATAATATCAGGTTTTACTACAATAATTGGTTCAGTAAAAGCAGATCTATTATTCCTTCTATCACAAGCTTGAAGTACATAAAAAACTTTTTCATTTTCCAATTTCATTGAAACTGTATCAATCAAAATGGTATCCATTGTAGGTTGTCCATTCACCAAGGAAAACTCCTCATTTTCAAAATTGCCTCTAAATATCCTATAACCACCAAGGTCCGCTTCAGTATTTGCTTCCCAAGTAATCTCAACATTACCACTGCTATCCACCATTGCACTAATCGGTACTGGAATGGCAGGTGGTATAGTATCCATTCCCATAATAAAAACTGGCATACTTGAAACTGCAATTCCATCTTTTGGAACACTTTCCAATCTGAAAAAATTAGTTTCAAATTCCATTCGCGTTTTTATCGATCGCTTGGCAACATCAATACTATCTTTTACAATTTCATACTTACCATCTAAGTCATCTGATCTTAACAATCTAAAATAATCGATTAAAGGGATATCAGCATAATTTACCTTCCATTCTAAATATGCATCGTTATTTGTCATTTGATCCGCCATGGTTAAAGCAGGAGAACTAGATAATTCTTTAAACCCATGACCAAAATATATTGTTTTTGTTCCAACTAAATCTCCAAAATAATCCATTCCTTGAATACGATAATAATATTCTTTATAATTCATATCTAAGGAGTCACTTATCATAATGCTCGAATTATTCTTATCCCCTTCTTGACCAACTCCTGGATCTAAAAAAGGTTGCTCATTTAATCTTTTGTAATTGATTTGATCAGTCGACTTCTCTACTATATATCCGAAATACTTTTTATGGTTGTCATAGGTCTTCCAACTCATAGAACAAAATCGATCGGACCACTCACCTTGTATTTCGATTGGTTTTTCTACAAAACCATTGTCATGAAGTACAAGCGTTGAATGGATAGTATGACCGGGAACATAAACGTCAACCCCATAACTTCCATTTCCCGGATCTCGAATTGTAGCACTTAATCCCACTGCTTGTGCTAAATCTTTATCCATGATGGAATAATAACTCAAAAAGTTAAGTCGCATTGAATCCAGCGTCTGTGGTGATTTTTTAACAAGTGCTTTATTTAAGTCTTTTAAAATACTTGCCCCTACAAGATCAGGATACACATAGACTTTGGCGGACTCCCACATTTCTGGGAATTGTCTATTTTTTTCGTATTGTTTTTGTCCCCATTTGGTAAACCCAACCGGTCTAACGTTTTTAGAACTAATTACCTTTTTACTCCCATCAGAGTGAATTCTATATAATTCAACTTGATAACCTTTGACTGCTGAATCGTTCCATTCGTCAATCGAACTAGGCTCCCATCGTAATAATATTTCACCTCCAACTTTTTTTGAAATCAAATGCTCAGGCAATATCATTTGCCCTATAACACAATGAGTTGTTAAAAACCATAAACTAAGTACCGCTAAAATTCTCATAGTTACTTTTTGACGATTGGTCACACGGAATTACACCTTTTGACTTTTAATACGTGTCCGAAATACATAAGGTATTATTGTAATATCAAAGATCATGCTAGATTATTATTAGTTTATTTAAATTAGAAGTAATCCCTTCCATTTAATATCTAAATACCCTAAGAAATTGATTTGTAACTATAAGATAGAATTAATTATCTAAAAATTTATTTTTCAAGAATTAGGTACACATGTAGATATAATTTCTTGTTCAACTAGGTTTGGGGCGGTGGTGTTTTAATTTTTTGATAAAAAATCAGCTTGATTAAATCCAATTATAAATTTTTCTTTATAAAACAAAAAAACGCATGACTATAAGATCATGCGTTTTCATTAAACCAGACTAGTATCTAATAGTTCCATTAATCTACCAATACCAATCTCTTATATCTCACTTGTCCATCCAATAAAATGAGTTTCACAAAATAGACGCCGCTATCGATATCTGTGGTATTTATACTTATCGTTTCTAACGCTGGGTCAACGGATTGTTTTGTTAAAATACTCCCATCAGATCCCAAAACCTCGATACTCGATACTTGCCCCATTTTTGTAGATAAATCTATTACTACCGCTTCTCCCTTTGATGATGGATTTGGATATATTGTTATCTCCGCCATATCGGAAGCCGTGATCGATCTATTTTGAATCTCAACTTTATCTGTTTCACCGATGTTTGATTGAGGATAACCCATCACATGGTATTCTTGAGCTCCTACCGTACATCCACTATTATCCACCATATATAACTTATATCCCAAACGTTGAAATTCTGCTTTATTTCTAACTTTAGGAAATATACGATGCGCCATATTATTTGTCAAATGCAAGCCTAACATGGCAAATTCTGGGCCCATTACTCTTATTGATTTATCCCCTATCCACTTGTAATCTGTCCCTTGAAATCCATTGACTTCCCATGCATCATACAATGCATCCGACAAGGCGATTTCCAAATCCACAAAATTGAAAAAATCGGAAGGCTGCTGAACCTGCTGACCATCAACTGTTACATCCATATAAATATCACTTTCATTATATCCCGTTCCATCTCCATTGTCATTGGCTGATATACTTAAGGCGGAGACTGATTCATTTTCTGGACTATTAAAGCCACTCACGAAGTCCACAATCATATTTTTCAATGCAATATTATTGCTCCATTTTATATTGTGCCATACATTTTCTACTTCGGCATATCGCATCGGATCATCTTCTGATACTATCCTTGCCAATATACAAACATGAGCCTGAGCTCCTTCTGATGCATGCTCCGGCAAACTCATCGGATTCAAAGGAATCCATGGAATCTGATATCGGTATACCGTAAATCCTTCTGCATTAACAAACTCTGATATCGGATCATTTAAGGGAATACCCTCTGATTCTAAAGGATTGCCTGGTGCGTGTGTTATTTCATAACCTACCAATGGATTATCTGGTCCCGCAGGACTGCCCGGATCATAATATCCGGCCGTCCAATCGACAGGCCAAGATGAACTCAAATTGGATTCTCGCAAATAAACATGCAAGCGTCCATTGTCCAAGGCACCATTACTACAGCCTCTACTTTGTAGATCAACATATAAGTAATTTAAAGTATTTCCATTATAAACAGGTGGCTCATGAGCTTCATCTGGATTTGCTCCTTCATCAGTACGACGATTCCAAATATCTGGTGAGATACTTCTCCAGTGACTCTCGTTGTTGGGCTCATTCCCTATATCTTCTTCGTCCAAATCACTCTGCCATGCATGCGTATCTTTGATGTAGAAATCTATGAGTCCTAGATTTGGAGTATTAGGATATCTATCCGTCAAAATCGTACTTATAGCACAAACATCCTCATAGTTCAAGATAATTGACGCTGGATCTGTCCCAGGGTTTCTGTATAATTCAAGGGCCGTGCTGTAGAAATTTTGAGCCATTTCTTCTTGTTCTATATCTGAAGTCAACATATCAATGGTATTAAATAATACCAGATAAGTCTTGTCCTTGCCAATCGCATCATAGATATTCATTAAACTCGTTCCCCATAGTTGAGCTTTTTTGGGAGTAGAATTTAAATTACTATTAAAATTCTCCGACGTATAACTTGATGCCAAGGATATTGATCGTTCTTGATTATCCCCTCCCCATGCTAAAACCGATGCAGTAGGGTAACCCAATTGATCCATATATGATCCTGCAATAAAGTCTAGTGTTCCTAGTTGTACTCCTTCCGTACTTGCGAAGGGAAAATTTCCTTCCCCTACTTCTTTTCTCCACATCAATTCAAAACCGCCTTCAATAATAAAATGCGCATCCTCTCCAATGTCATTCCATCCTCCTCCTTCTTGGCAATTAGCGCCATAACTAATCATTCCGTTATCCACATCGACGGCATAGGTGTTATTGGAACCTTCATTTACCTTAAATCTGACTTCATTTTCACCTACTGCAAAATATGGAGCTATTACAATGTTTCCGTCCGCATCCATTGTTTCAGTGACTTGATCATTTAAATAATCATAAAATTGATTTAAATGCCAATAAGCCATCGTGTTTTCATATTTAAAATTATCCACATCAGCTAAATTATTGCAATTGATATAACAGTCGAAATCAAAGAATAAATCATCATTTAATAGTAAAGCTGACTCTGTATTCTCGGTATTTGCATATTTTCCTGACAAAGTATATTTTGGCGTAAAAGGAGTTTCAACCGTTTGAATAAAATCATATGCCCCTATATCGATTAATATCTTATTACAGCTTGCATCATGAGCGGGGTATGTAACATATAATTCCGCTGGAGGTGGAACACTTGGTCCATGCATCGATTGTATTACCGCTTCATTATAATTTAAGGCATTTGCATTATTCTGTTCAATCCTTATTCCATCATTTACTCCTCTGCTACTAAAGCGTTTTTGTGTCGATTTTTGAATAAATTCAATCTCCTTATTTAATTTGTAGCCATTTCCCATTTTAACGTAAGTGGGAATTATATTTTCAATCACAACTTCCCCAAAATTTTCCATCAAGGCTTCTTTCTCTTTCCCTATTTCCTTTTGTATATTATTGCCCCATTCGTCACCTGTAACAACAATGTTGGATTGAAAATTATTATCTATAGAAATCAATTGATCTTTTATATTAAATCGCAACAGTATGGTATGATTTCCTAAAGGAACTCCCTGATACAGTTGTTGAATTTTTTGATATTTAATCACTGAATTTTCTCGATAAGTCCCTAAGCTATACTCATGAGATTTACCTCCTTTTTCTTTATACAAAAGAATATACTCTGACATTATATTATTAGACTTTTCAGCAATGGTTCGACCGGGAATTTCCAAAGCAAATCCTCCAATATAATTTTTGTTCTTTAAGGTCTTTAAAACAAATTTAAGGTCATTTTCACAAGACTGACTTTGTACTTGTTTTGGTGCGAATAGGCAAAGTAATCCTATAACACATAAATAAATGTATTTCATAATTTCAATTTTTAGGTTCTATAAAATGCTATTTTATATAGATAATTTCATTCTCTTCTCCTTGATTTGTTTGCATCTTTATAACATAAACACCAGCTTGAGGTACTTCTATTCTTATATGTATTGCTTTGTCCTTATCAAAATCCCAGTGCTTAATCTTTCTTCCAAGTAGACTATGGAGTTCTATTCTTTCCATTTGCAAGGCTTCTTCTAATTCAACACTCAATAATTCGCCATTGGATATTGGGTTGGGATATATATTTGACTCCAAATGATTTGATAATACTTCATGGACACTTACCAAACTTTCTGGGAGGATTTCTAACAAATGATAATGTGTCCCCTTTAATCCGTAAAATTCTTGTTGCAAAACTTCTACGTCATCTCTGGCCCTTAAGAATACTCTCAAATTACCACTACTATTAATATCCAAATATGAGTATGCATGAAAATTTTCTGTCTGTGATACCATATGACTAATCGGAACACCGGTTGCTCTATCTAAAGTGATCATCATTCTTGTATTTTGACCTAATGTGTCTATATATGATTTATTTCCCAATTCAAATTCTCCATCCGTTGCTGTAGCCGATAATATTATTTCTTGACCACTCTCTGATTCTACAAATCCAATAATAGTCGAAGACGACAATTCAGCATTGATTTGATAGGCCCAATTCAATGATCCATCCATATTCATGTAAAGTAATACCCCTCGTGTAAATGAACTGAATCCGCTCATTTCAGTATCATCGTATAAGGTTGTATCTCCTATACTGTATTCAGATCCATCATATTCGGCTTGTACTAAAAGAGTGTTGTCATTATTCACAATTATATTTAACAAATAATCACTCGATATATCATGAGTCACACGAGCCCAATGATTCTCTCCCGTTTCTCCAGAAAATTTTGCAATAAAGTATTCATCATGGGCACCCGTTGCATGGGCATCCAAACTATCCACGTCATTAAAGGTTAACCAATTTATCGCATTCGTATGGCCTGTCAAAATAATATCTCCTGCATTATCCAACACAAGCTCTTCTATATACTCTCTGGCCGAACTTCCAAATCGATGATGCCATATGAAACTATCTTGTTCCATATCGTAATGTATTAACACTTGGGTCTGTTGTCCTGGGTTTGATATATCAAAATCATAATAATTGTACACCGTATCTTGACCGACTAGCA
>JAHDCZ010000164.1 GCA_020629615.1 Saprospiraceae bacterium | reverse complement strand
TATTTAATTTTTCTAAATTATTAACAACTTATTAAGAAAATATCTAATGAATAAAGCCGTTCTTGCAGACTGGATTTAATATAGATTATCCACCAAAAATTAATCAGTTTACATCTAGAAAGATGTTACTTGATCAAGAAGAACAATATGAAAAAACTAAGCATTATTCTTTGTCTTATATGGACATTCCAATCTTCATTTGCGCAATCTGATTATAGCATTAAAGGAGTCGTCCAGGATACTTTGGGCAATAGCTTGATTTCAGCCACTGCTTTATTGTTGGAAAAATCTGATTCTACGCTCATTGATTTTACACGTACAGAACTGGATGGATCTTTTAAGTTTAAAAATGTAAAGCCTGGCAATCATCTTGTAAAGTTTACCTATGTAGGATTTTTACCTAAAACTATTGATGTCAGCTCAACCCCCGGAAATGATATTGATTTAGGGACAATCCAAATGAGTGAATTTGCTAGTGAGCTAATGGAAGTCGTAATCAAAGCAGCAAAGGCTTCAATGAAGATGAGAGGAGATACCATTGAATACGATGCTTCTACGTTTCAAGTCCCAGAAGGCTCTTCCGTAGAAGATTTATTAAAACGATTACCAGGAATAGAAATCGAACAAGATGGTTCGATCTTGTCTGATGGAAAGGCTGTGTCCAAAGTGACAGTAGATGGTAAGAGTTTCTTTGGTTCCGATCCTAAAGCAGCAACCAAAAACCTGCCCGCCGAAAGTATTTCAAAAGTTCAGGTATTTGATACAAAAACCGAAGAAGATGAAATAACAGGAGGGACTTCAGAGGCAACGGATAAGACGATGAATTTAGATTTGAAAGAAGGATTTAAAAAAGGTGGTTTTGGTAAAGTGGTCGCAGGCGCAGGTACAGAATCCACGGCTGAGATTAAAGGAAATTATAACAAGTTCAATGATAAGATCCAATTTAGTATTGTTGGCGTGGGAAACAATACGGGTCGTAATGGTCTTAATTGGGATGACTACCAAGACTTTATGGGATCTAATTCTTGGAATTTTGGAGAAGGTACAGAATATGGTTTTGGAGGGCGTGGTGGCTTTTATACGATTACCTTTGGAGGTGGAGAAGATGATATCGAGTCAAGTATCCAAAGTATTTTCTTTGGTGGAAATCGAGGTGGGTTTCCTGAAAATTACAACGGGGGTATTAATTTTAATTACGACCATAATAAGAATAAACTAAGCTCAGTTTACTACTATAATCAAGCTGGATTAGATAAAACCACTAATTCTAACCAAAGAAATTTTTATCAAGATTTCACAACCGAACAAAAAAGCTTTCGAGAAGACAGTGATCTCTCAAAAGGACATCGGGCAGAATTGAGTTTTGAAAAAGAGATTGATTCGTTGCATACTATTATCATTTCCGCGGACCTTGCTGCGGTTGATAAATTGGAAAATTCCATCGGTAACACCAACTTGTCAAGGGATGGCCAGTTAAGTACGTTGAACGAATACAATAACATCTTGAACACCAATGGATATTTGGCTAACTCTGAAGTAATATTTAGAAAAAAATTCATGAAGAAGGGTAGAAGAATGGGGTTAAATGCTTCGTATCTATTGACCCAATTGGAAAAAGATGGAGATCAATCATCTGTCATCAATTTTTATGAAGCTACAGACACTACTACATTGAATATTGATCAACTGACGAATAATGTAGCCGATAAAAATGTATTTAAAGCAAACGCTTTGTTTGTAGAACCCTTGTCTAAAAGATTCTATTTGCAAACTTTCTACAACTATAGTCACCGAAATGAAGATGGTGATCGAGATGTTCTTGATGTTGAAGCAGGAAACGGTGTTTTGAATGGCTTTTTAAGTCGTACTTATGAAAATACAATTGCCAAAAATAGAATTGGATCATCTTTGCGTTATTCTCATAACGGAATGAACGTATCTATTGGATTGGCCTATCAAGCTTTTAAGTTGGACGGTCTCTTTGAAGGAAAAGGTAACAATGGTTTGATGGGAACCGTTGATAAAAAATATGAGAACTGGATTCCTAATTTGAGTTTTAACATGTCTCCGGTTCGTAATTCATATTTGAGTTTTGGATATTCTGTTGGAGCGCAAGAACCATCAATCAATAATCTGCAGGCAATTGTGGATAATAGTAATCCGCTCTACATCCGTGAAGGTAATCCTGATTTAGTTCCTACCTTGAGTCATGTAATTTCTGGTAGTTATCGAATGAATATGCCTGCTAGTTCCATACGATTTAATGTGAACGGAAGTTATACTTACTTTGAAGATCAATTAATTTATGATGTGACCATTGATGATAATTTGATCACAACCACAAAACCAATCAATTATACCGGCGGAACTCGTTTTCAAGCGAACGTGAGTTTGAATATGCCCATTATCAAAAATAAGATTACAGCACGGATGGGACTGTGGTCAACTGCAAGTAAAAGCTTTTCACAAGTCAATGACATATTAAATAAAACCAATACCATTGCTTATCGTCCTTCGATACGATTAAATATTACTCCTCACCCCAATTTTTCAACCTACATTAATGGATCTTTAAACTTAACTGATACCAAATATGATATCAATACGAGTGAGGATCAGCAAACCACCAATCAAAATTTAGGTATTGAAGTGAACGCAAAAACATTTTGGGGAGTTTACTTTAGTACAAACTTTGATTATCAAAGAATCCAAAATGACAGATTTGATGTCGATCAGAGTGTGCCGATCTTAAATGCCTCTATCTACAAGCAATTTTTACCAAAGAATGCACTGGAAGTCAGAATGTCTTTGTATGACGCTTTCAATCGAAACCAATCGGTGAGCCAATCAGCTTCCGGATATGGAGTTAGCGAAACACGTGTCACAGCTTTGGCAAGGTACGTAATGGTCAGTTTGGCTTATAATATTCGTGGTATGAAATCAGGAGTAACAAAAGACTCTTGGTGGTAGTATAAACAATGAAATGATGACAATGAAAAATATATTTATCACATTAGTTTGCCTTTGTTTTGGACTTACGTCGAATGCTCAAAATGATGCCGGAACAATCACATTTGAAAGAAGAACATATTGGATTAATATCATGTCCCGCCTGCCTTTTATGACCCAAGAAGATATCGATAGAGATCGACTAACATGGGGTAAAAACCAAGGTCGACCTCAGGAATATGCACTGCATTTCAAAGATGACAAAAGTGTTTATTCCAGAGTTGAAAAAGAAAGTGAAGGAGGATATTCTTGGAGACAAGAAAAGTATATGATTATTAGAGATCACAAAGAAAAGAGATCAAAAGATTGGCTAGATCTATTAGGAAAAACTTACATCATAGAAGATGATACGCCAAAATATAGGTGGAAAATATTGAATGAGATCAAAGAGGTCGCCGGCTATTTATGCATGAAAGCAGAAACAAAGGATACCATTAGAGATCGAGTTGTTCATGCGTGGTTTACAAATTTGATACCAGCTCAATCTGGCCCCGAAGGATACGATGGCTTACCAGGAATGATATTGGCCTTAAATTTTAACGATGGAGATGTGACCGTTGAAGCCACTAAAGTGGAATTTATCTCTACAGATCTGAAACTCCCAATTCCAGAAAAAATGAAAGGCAAGAACATCACTCGGCATGAGTTTGACCAAAAAACAGCAAAGTATATCAAAGAAACTATTGAAGGACGAAAGAATCCTTTTTGGCAACTTCGATATTAGTACGGAGTATCGTATTAAAAAAAGAGTTATGAAGTGGAATAAAACAAAAGGCTTGACATTGATTTTGACTTTAGCACTAATAAATATTAATTGTGAGAGCAACGAGAATCTGAGTCGGGAGAAGATTCAAGAATTTTTGGACGAGGGTATGTCGCCTAAATATATTTTGGATAATGGCGCAAGCTTGGATGAATTTTATGGATTAACCTACCAAGGTGGATTCATTTTTTATTTAGATGCGAATTTTGGTAATGGAATGATAGCGGCTGTAGAAGATGCCACAGATCGAATGTCTTGGCATGACGCCAAATCATATTGTGAAAATTTGTCAATTGAAGGCAATGATGATTGGAATTTACCCAAAATGGAGCACTTAACCTTGATGTGGTTGAATTTGGCGGATTCTGACGGAGATGGCTATTGTTACGGGCCTAATGATCCTTTTAATTTAGGAGGTTTTGAATCAGAATATTATCATAGTTCTACCGAACAAGATTTAGAAGATTCCAGAAGTTTGGACTTTTATGATAGTTTAGAAAGTATAGGTCCTAAAAATTGGAACTACTACGTACGTGCGATACGTTCATTCTAGTGTAGATGAAAAAGTATGTTTTATCCTTCTAAATAAAGTATGATATGCGCCTAATCACAATTTCATGTTTTTTTGAATCCCATTGTGCAACGAAATGAACGTCTCTGTTCGTGCAATCCCATCGATACTTTGAATCTTCTCACTCAGGATGTTCATCAAATCAATGTTATCTTTGGCGATGATTTTTGCAAAGATGGAATAGTTTCCTGTAGTGAAATGGGATTCCGTGATTTGTGGAACTTTGCTCAGTTTTTTAATCACCGTTTTATAGTTTTTGGCCTTTTCTAAGAAGATTCCTATATAGGCGGTAGTCTTGTAACCGAGTAATACATAATCTAATTGTGCAGTATAGGATTTAATTATACCCGCCTTTTCAAGTTTATCAATGCGTTGTTGAGTAGCCACATTTGAAATGTCAATACTCTTTGATAATTGTGTAGTACTTGTACGACTATTCTCAATCAGCTGATTTAAAATATCAATATCTTTTTGATCTATCATTTAAAAAATTAATACATTTGTAATAATTACTTAAATATATTAATTTTATCTCATTATTTGTATTAAAAGATTAATTATGTGTGGAATTGTTGGAATATTAGATTTAAAGTTGAATGCTCAAAGTCAGAAGTCAAAAGTATTGGACATGTCAAAGACCTTAAGGCATCGTGGACCAGACTGG
>JAHDCZ010000163.1 GCA_020629615.1 Saprospiraceae bacterium | reverse complement strand
TTAAATCAAACTGACCGATTTCATCAACAGTAACATCGTACATGTTTTTATAGTAAAACTTAAAATTTCCTTCCGGGAAGGATTCTTTCATGTAGGCTTTTGCTTTTTGAATTTGTCCTTCATTCAAATCAACACCAATGGATCGACAAGACCTCTTTATAAACGGGACTAGGTTTCCTCCTTCTCCGCAGCCAATTTCGAGAATTTCGGATTGCTCAGTGAGTTCTATAAAATCTTTCAGGTAAGGTATGACATATTTCTCTGTAGTTAAGGACTGCTCGTCAAAGTATATCTTTCTATTCCTATGTCTTTCCTGCATTTTGTTAAAGATTGATATCCTGAATTTGTGGGACAAGCCATCAAGACTAAATTACCGTTTTACAATTTTTTGATATTTAAGGCTTTCATTTTTAAAGTATCGTACAAAGTATACACCACTCGGTAGATGTGCCAAGGATAATTTTCCACTCTGGTTAATGTTCTTTTGCAGTAGTATATGACCACTAATGTCAACAATGTCAATAGCCATGTCTCTTGTTACATTAGACATATGGATTTCACTTTCAAAAGGGTTAGGAAAAATAATCAATTCATCTATCACCTCCGTGTTTTGTACAGTAATAGTTTGAGAATAATCAATAGACGCGTTGTTGTCTATTTGTTTTAAACGATAATAATTGATGCCCACAAGAGGATCAGTATCGATAAATTTATAAACTTCACTTGAACTATAGTAAACAGTACCAATATCTTTCCAAGTGGATTCGGTATCTTTTCTTTGAACAATGAATTTGTTTTTATCTACATCGTTGGTAGTTTGCCAATTGAGAACGATTTGTCCATTGTCATAAAATCCGTCCAAATCAAGTAAGGCCAACGGAACTACAAGATCTGCTTGTATATTGAAATTGCCATCCGAAATATCAAAGAAATTAGATTTACTTCTAAATCCACCTGTAACATCCGATCGAACAATAATTCTTGCTAAACCTGTGGTCACATTAGGTATAAAAACGTCATGAGCTCCGTCATTAATAGCTCCATTCGCGAGAAGCGAAAAAGTATTGCCGCCATCATTGGAGAATAAAATATCGACTGTTGGAGCATGAGCATCTGTACCGTTTACATTCCATGTAATTGTTTGTGTTGAATTACCCATAAGCATTTCACTACCATTGGGGAATGTTACTTCAAAAGGTCCTGTGTCTTCGACTGTAACAAACATGTAATCGTTGGAGACTCTTCCAAAAAAGGCGTTATTATCTCGAACAGCTAAAGAAAATTCCATTGTTCTTGGAGCACAAGGAAGTTTTTCCCAGGTTACGCCATTGTTGTTGCCATCCAATATGTTTTGAAAAGCAGGGAAATATCTAAATGTATCGGAAACTGGCGGATAAAATCGAAACATGGGAGCATCTGTGGAAGTACAATCCGGTACTCCTACCGTTGGATTTCCAGCACCATCATATTGCTCCCAGCTGTATGTAATTGCGGCTGTTGGGTCATTGAGATCTTCGGCGCCACCAATCAGTACGAATGGTGTCATTTTTGGAATACTCATGTCAGCCCGTGCGAAAGCATCAGGGTCAAAAGCGTTTCCTGAATTGTCAGTTGAAGCACAAGAGGTTATTGACAAATATGATTGAATGGAAGCTATAGATCGAAAATGAAAATAAGGTTCAGAAAAATTAACGATGGTCACGGCAGGACCACAAACATTAGAATAGCACATAATAGAAGAGCCTGCGCCAGGTTCGAAGCGGTTTCCATTATTGGAAGTAAAACATTCGGACGCGGAAAAATTGTGTTTTGCTCCGCATTGGTGGCCAAGTTCATGTGCAAAATAATCAATCCAAAAGAGTGATAGAGTGAATGATATTCCAGTAAAAGCTTGTCCCTTAAAAGCATCGTTGCAAACTCCGTTAATAACTGCCAATCCACCTAAGTTGTCCCAAATCAAAAGATGCCCAACATCAAAATTATTGATGCCCAACTCCGTAACACAAGCATTATGACTCGCGGCCAAAAGAGCTCCTTGATCTGAGGTGTCAAATGGATCAGTTGCAGGATCGGGGTATACTAAATCTGTATTTGAAACCAAATTGAAAACCACTCCCAAATCTCTTTTGTAAATTGGAATTATCAGGTTTAATCCAGAGGCCATGGCATTTAAAACATTTGTCGGAGAATAGGGCGAACCACCAAATTGTTGTGAATACTCTCCGGCAGAAACTAAGGCAATATCATAAGTTAATTTTTGATTTGGTGCCAATCTTATTCCTCCTATTTCTGCGTCGGGTCCTTTGGCGTTATGCTGTTTATCATTGACATGACAATCGGGTTTGTCAATCGTTAAACTGTTTTTTTCATAGATGATGTGCTCCGAGGTTCCTAGTTTGGAAAACGGTTCTATCACAAAACATTCGTTTGCTTCATATACAACAGCATGAAATCCCATTGGGGTAATATCGCATGCCATCAATATGCTAGGATCACCTTTCTTAAATCCTTGAAATGTTTTAATCGTATATAAATCCTTAACCTCAGCTGAAACAACTTCAGATGGATAGATGAGATAGGTACTTATTTCTCCAAAAACATTTGGGATTTCAATTTCTTGTGCCCCTTTATCCAAAGATTCTGTAAATTCTAGAATGTCCAAGTGCACCATTTGAAATTCATCCGGCATGACACCCAACATTTTGTTTTCTTCAAGTATTTCACTTGGGTTTTCAACAAAATTCCAAGAAGATCTATCTATTTGAGAATATGAGAAAGTATGGAATAGGAGAAGTAGATAGCAGCTAAATACTCCTTTGGTTAATAAAGGGTTGAACGTGCACATTGGTAAGTAGTTTTCGCATTTTAAATAGTCGTAGTGCGAATATATTAAACTTTATCTATATATAATAAAATTATGACATCTAATGTACTGATTTGCAGATATTAACATAAGTTAAAATATTCTTATGTTTTAATGTTTATCCGATAGGTTAGCGGAAATATATTGGTCAACTAAGCGCTCCAATGTACTTAGCAAAATGGATCCATTGCTTAAAATTAAATCATGGAATTTTCTGATGTCAAAAGAGCTTCCAAGTTTGTTTTCTGCTCTTTTTCGAAGCTCTCGAATTTTTAGTTCGCCGATTTTATAAGAAATAGCTTGTCCTGGCCATCCAATATATCGATTGATTTCGGTGTTGATCTCATGGAGTGACAAGGCTGTATTGTCCTTCATGTATTGTACGGCTTGATCTCTGGTCCAATTTAAGTAATGCATGCCTGGATCCACGACCAATCTACAAGCTCGCCACATTTCATAGGTTAAGCGTCCAAATTCTTCATAAAGTGTGGTGTAGATTCCAGCCTCTTTTCCCAGAAATTCGGCATAAAGCCCCCAGCCTTCACCGTATGCACTCAGATATTGTTGTTGACGAAATCTAGGAAGCTTATCAAGCTCTTTTGCAAGGCTGATTTGCAAATGATGCCCTGGAACACCTTCGTGTAATGTTAATGCGGGTAAGACATAGAGAGGGCGAGAAGTGAGATTGTAAGTGTTGACAAGATACTGACCAGCACGTCCTTCTCTCATTGATCCCGGAGAATATCTCCCCGTAGTATAACTAGGGGCTATTGCTTCTGGAACAGGATTTACTGTTAAGCTTAATGAAGGCAATTTTCCGAAATACTTAGGAAGTATTTCTTGTGATTTTACTGTAAGCCACGCCGCATGATGCAATAATTGTTCTGAAGATTGCGCATAAAATTGAGGATCATTCCGTAAGAAATCTAAGAAGTCCTCGAAGCTTCCTTTGTATTCAAGTTGCTCAATGATGTCCAGCATTTCTGACTTAATGCGAGCAACTTCTTCAAGTCCTTTTTCGTAAACCGCTTCGGGGGAAAGATCCAAAGTCGTATAATATTTACATCGCTGTTGATAGAATTTTCTACCTCCTTGATTAGATGATATTCCGACTGCTTTTCTTGTATGTTGCAAATATTCGTTTTCTAAAAAGAGGCTTAGTTTTTTAAACGAAGGGATTACTTCTTCCTTCATTATTTGTTCAAATTCTAAGACTTGCTCTTTGGTAAGATCACTTTCGATCACGGCTTGAAACAAAAAATGATCTTCGATTTTATCGTCTGCAAATTGCTTTGCTAGGTTCAAACAATTTTCAACGACCAACTTAGGCATCGTTTTAAATTTTTCCAATCCAACTTTCAAATTAAAAATTTGATGATCTATGTATTTGGTAGTGCTGAGTAATTTTAATTTGTAATTATCTATGCTTAGTTTGGAATGAAGTCCTGACCGAGGGTAGTTATACATCATTTCTATTAAGAATCCCCCTTCCGAACTTAAAGGAAAATAGTAGTCGCCATATTCATATAAGTATAATTGGTCCTTAATAATAAATTCTAGCAATTCTATATTAATCTGCTCTTGTTCGTTTATTTTTTGCTGGTCTATGAGAGCTAGAGAATCCAAAAAATCTTTCATCCATTGTTGTTCGTCAAGGATTTTTTTTTGATCTATTATTTTCCAAGTCGATTCTAGACGATTTAATTTTTGATCTTGAAATTGATGATATTGCTCTATAAGTACATTCAAATCCTCCGATTGAGACAGCACAAGGTTTGATAAAAAGAGGACTGAGATTAGGATGTTTAAAGTATATTTGATCATTCGATACCTTGTTTTAAATCATGTTTTTCGCTTGACGCGAATGAGTAAGATAAAGAATTTCTTAATCTCTTATGCTGAACTTCTTCCTAACATTAATAGCTTTGAATCAAAATGTAAACTACAAATTAACAGCCAGTGAATAATTAATCAATAATTATTTCTTCTTTGTACTAGGCAAGTTTTTGTTAGAAATGTCAATATATTAATTTTCTTCAAATACTTTTTGGACTATAAAATAGCAAGTAATGAATAAACTAACTTCAAAAGCCAGCCTTCAAATAGTAAAGCCAATTAAAGAAGTTTTTAATGCTGTCATTGATCAAAACATATTGACCAAATATTTTATCAG
>JAHDCZ010000162.1 GCA_020629615.1 Saprospiraceae bacterium | reverse complement strand
AATAGAAGGACTTGTATCGCCTCGCACTCATAATGCGTAGAAAGCGTAATTGGTTACATGAGAGTTCGAACCCCTCCAAGTCCACAAATATCCGCATAGTTTAATTGGAAGAATAAAGGATTTCTACTCCTTTGGTATTGGTTCGAATCCAGTTGCGGGTACATTACCATAACCCCAAAAATTATTGCGATTGTAATAATTTCAAAAAGCTTCAGAAAACAAATTCACCACCTCCCTACTCCGCAAATTTATCCTTATACAAAATCGCACTCGTATACTCAGAGTTGAACACTTTCTTAATGATATCAAAAGCGGTAATCGTCCCTTTAAATTCATTGGACTCGGTCACAACCGGGATCGTCTTGAATCTACCGTCAGCAAAAAGTTCAGCAGCCGTACCAATCTTATCTTTTGGACCGATTTTAACAATATGAGTATTCATCACATCCCCTACCGTCAAGCCTTCTACGGAAGTACGATTTTCGTACTGCTTCCACATATCGTAGGTTGTTAAAATTCCGACAAGTTTTCCATCATCTATTACAGGAAGTTGTTGTAGACCGCTTGCCAGCATTTCATAAGACAAATCTTTTAAATTTCTTGAAGAATTAGTCACTACGGGACTTGGATTCATTATTGTATTGACTTCGAGATTCATCATAGCTTTTTCGTTTTAGAGATTAACAATATGCAAAATTCACTTTTCGCAAGAGTTGAACTTCTAAGAAGTTGTTTCTAAATATAAGGAAATAAAAATTTAAATGAGAATCGAGAAGCGGAGGATCAAACTAGAAGGAATCGGGAGACGGGAATGGAGAAAATTAACTAATGATATTGGGGATTTTTTTAGCTCCATGATGTACTAAAATAATATGTATAGTTTTACTACTCAAAACTCGATAAATTATACGATAATGACTGATGACTAATTCTCGTATCAATTTGTCTCCATATTCACGAACCTCTTTGCCTGCTAATGGTTGCGTTTTAAGAATATTAGTGCGGGATTTTATTTTTAATATCTGATGTTTAGCATATTTCTTAGAATCAGAAGCGATAAAATCATAAATCTCTTTCAAATCTTCTTTAGCCGAATCCAACCATTTTATTTGAACCATTCCACCATTTCTTTGTCTAATTGTTCTTCAGATATGGTTTTGTCATTTTTAGATTCCTCAATTCTATTTTCAATCTTACTAATGAGCAGAAGTTTTTCAATTAATTCTTCTAAATTGAATTCATCTGGAAAGCTTTCCAAATGTTTATATAATTGATTTTTTGTAATCATAAATTGAGTTTATTATAAAAATAACGATTTTATTAAAATAAAGTACTTCAACAAATAACTGAAGGTTCTAATTTTTCCCATGTATAAAGCTCAAGTTGAAAGTCATTTTTAAACTTCATAATCAGAAACATTAAGGAAGTTAATTTTCCTTTCATTCACCTGTAAGATTGACAACAAAAGCTTTGAATTCTTAAAAATCTCGTATTCAATAATATCTCCTTGATTGATGTTCAGAATTAAAAAATCATCTAACTCAACATCTAATTGGTGTTTTTTGTTATTCACCATAATATTAATTGTTCCAGTTGTCTCCATTAGTGAGGCGACAACACTTTCATGTCTTACTTTAGTCTTTTCCTTCAAGTCTTTTTTTAAACCAAATATTTTGTAATGATATATGAAGTACAACATCCAAAAAGTAACAATAAAAAAACCTGTGATTATAAATCCATTCATTCCCAAAGTATCAATAAGCCCTTCGGGCATTTGCCCATAACCTGTGAATCCTCCTCCAACCACCAAAAAAATCACAAAATATACTCGATAGTTTGCTTTGGATTGATTTTCCTTGAGTTTATGTTTCAAGATGTTTAGTTCCTCTTGATTTAAGTTCATTTTAATAATTTGAATTATTTTAAACCCTTATGCCTTATTTAAATTCTTGAAAATCTAACACCTTAATTTTTCAATTCTTACTCGCACTATAAATAGAAGAAATCCCTCCCATCTGCGGCATTACCTTTACTTCTACAAAACCAATCTCCTCAAAAATTTTCTTCAGCTCTTTCCCATAAGGGAAATGCAAAGAAGAATCTGATAAATATGAGTAAGCCTTTTTGTCTTTAGAAAACAACTTTCCCCACAAAGGCAAAATCAAACGGTTGTAAAAAAGAAATCCTTGACGAAGTATAAAGTTTTCTGGAACTGAAGTTTCTAACACTACCAAAGTTCCTTTGGGCTTGAGTACTCTCAGAATCTCAGACATCCCTTTTCGTAAGTTTTCAAAATTTCGGATACCGTACGAAATGGTTACTGCCTCAAAACTGTTATCCTCAAATTCCAAATTTTCGGCATCTCCGACTTTCAATTCGATCAGATCATTGAGCTTTCGTTGAGTTACTTTAGTACGGGCAACATCCAACATCCCAGTTGAAATATCCACGCCGACAATTTGCTTTGCATTGGTTTTTGAATACAAAATCGCCATATCTCCTGTCCCTGTAGCAATATCCAAAATATTTGACGGATCCGCTTTTTGTAAAATCTTTAAGACATTTTTGCGCCATTTCAAATCCATCCCAAAAGTGATCAATCGATTTAAGCGATCATAGTTTCCGGATACATTATCAAACATTGTACGAATTTGTTCCTTCTTCCCGTCTTCTGATTTGTGGTATGGCTTTATCTCTTTCATCAAATATTCTTTATCTTTTTTCGCTTTACGCGAATGGTATGACTTCATTCAATTGATAATATTTCAAGGCCTCGATGACTTCCTCCTTTTTGATCTCTTTATTATAGACACAATGCCCAATGTCCTCAACCAAAGAAAATTGCAGTGTTTGATTTCGATTCTTTTTATCTTTTCGCATCAGATTAATCAATTCGTCCAAATCCCAAATCGAGTGATCCACCACTGGATAGATGTCCAATATATCCTGAATCAAATCATGAAAACTTTCATTATCCAACAATCCGACTTCACGACTCAAATAGGCCTCACAAAACATCCCTACAGCAATTGCTTCACCATGCAACAATAGTTGACCCGCAATAAGATGAAAAGATTCAACCGCATGTCCAATGGTGTGTCCAAAGTTCAATATTTTTCGATATCCTCGTTCGAAGGGATCTTTGGTGACCACTTCTTTTTTTATCTGTACCGAACGCTCAATGATAGGATTCCAATCAATAGCATCTTTCAAATCCAAATCCTTAATTTCTCTATAAAAATTTTGATCAGCTATCAATCCATGTTTTAGATTTTCTGCAAACCCACTTCTCAATTCGCCGAAAGGCAAAGTAGATAAAAATATAGGATCAATCAATATACATTTGGGGTCATTAAACAAGCCTATCATATTTTTGAACCCCATAAAATCAATACCCAGCTTGCCTCCTATCGAAGCATCTGTCATGGAAAGTAAAGTAGTCGGCACTTGAACAAAATCAATACCACGCATAAAAGTAGAAGCACAAAATCCTCCCATATCACCGATCACTCCACCCCCTAAATTAATCAACAGCGAATGTCGGTCTCCGCCGAATGAAAGCATCTGATCCCAAATATGTTCTGCGGAACGCAAGTGTTTATTTTCTTCTCCTGAAGGAATAGCGATCAGAGTATATTTTAAATTGATCCAGTATCTATCCAAGATCGGCAGACAATGTTTCCGAGTATTTTCATCTACCAGGACAAAATGATGAGAATAAGACTTTGACAAAATCCAATCTCCTACCTCAGTCCATTGCTGAAAATAAATTGTATAATTTTTTGTCTCAACTTTCATTTTGTTCTAGACTAACTAGAGAATCGAGGGACCATGCTTGAGGACGATCATTAAACATTGCTTTGGTCTTGATCCATGTTGTTTTAAACAAGTCAGAATGCCGATAGTTGTTTAAATCCTCTTCTGAGTTCCAAAAACTGTAAGTAAAAAACACATTGGATTCATTCACTTCCCGCAACAGCTCCAAACGCATACATCCTTCTCGATCTCGAATATGTTGTTTAACCTCTTCAAACAATGCGATAAAATCATCACACTTTTCTGGAAGAAAACTCATTTTGACCACGCGCTTAATCATCAGAAGAAATTTATTTGTACCGTTTCATTTTTCTTTAAGCCAAGCAACTCAGAGGCTCGTCCCATATTGATCGCGATTTCCATATAATCAGCGGCATTAAAAAAACACAACACATCGCCGATATGAGAATCGTGATATCCCTTGCTGATTTTGGTAATCGGATCATTTTGTCGATAAAAAAGCGAAAAATTACGGCCTTCTCTCATCTTTTCAAAAAGGGACTTTTTTAAATTAATCACCACATTATCAAAATGATCAATATGAATAACCGTTGCCCGGATCTGATCTTTTGTAACCACTGGCTGTATCCCGATCTTTTGAACGACCTCTTCTAATTTAGACCCTATCTCTTCCATTCCCAAGCCATGCGCAATGCAAGCTACCCCATGGGACATAATCTGCTGGATTTTATAATCTTTTTCGTTGTCGTAATCGATCGTATGAATTGTGGTATCTTGCAAATCATCAAACATTAAAGAAAAAATCCCGTTGTTTGGTCCAACAAAATAATGTCCGTTTTTCTCAAAAATGACAAACTGAAAATCCTCTTGATAATAACTATATACCGCCACCAGATGAATGGTGCCTTTCGGAAAAGTACTATAAGCATTGGTCAGGTGAAAAGCGGCCTGAACAATATCGTGTGTTTCAACTTGATGTGTTATATCTACGATATTCAAGTCCGGTTTTTTACTTAGGATGGTGCCTTTGAGCACTCCCACATAGTGATCCTTCAATCCAAAATCAGTCGTTAAGGTAACAATCTGCATTAAGTTAGCGTTGATTTAAAATTATCATTAAATTTAAACGGTAGTTTTGAACCATTGGATGTAAAATCCGATTACACTACAAAGAAATGCCTTTTATAAGCTAAAACGAAATAAATATAAAGTATTGAGTGAAATCATTTTAACCATCGAAGGAGTTGACCCCGTGGAATTGTACGGAGAAAAAAATTCACGATTAAATATTCT
>JAHDCZ010000161.1 GCA_020629615.1 Saprospiraceae bacterium | reverse complement strand
CTTCTTTATTTTTCATATAATCTTTAGAATGTGTTAGTGCCTGTCTTCCACATCCACTTAATAAAAGGATGCTGAACAAACCAATGAGTGAAAATGATTTCATAATTAATTGTAGTATTTGTCCTTGTTCATGTAAACAAAGAATAGGTCAATGAATGAGACAAAATTAAATGGGAATGATGTGCGCCTTAAGGTTAAAATAGAATTGATAGAGGTAAAAATGGGAAGTGGCTAAAGCTTGCAGTCGAAATTAACTGTTTCGGATTCTGAATTCTCGTGCGGAGATTCCAACTTGTTTTTTGAAAAACTTAAAAAAATTGGTTGGTTCATCAAATCCTACAATAAAGGCGATCTTGGTCAAAGGGTCTGAAGAATTAATAATCAATCTCTTTGCACGGATAATAAATAAATCGTTGATAAACGATTTGGCAGATTTGTTTATGATTTGCTGTGTCACATTGTTGAGTGTCTTAGAAGAGAGCTTCATTTTCTCTGCGTAATAGTTAACCTTTCTGTTTTTGAAACAATGTCGTTCTATATTTATTTGGAAGTTTAAAAAATGGGCGAGAGCACTGTTTCGTTCGAAGTGGAGATTTTTTTTGGTTTTTATTCTAACTAGTTTTGTGAAAATCAATTGAATTAAATGTTTCACTACAATTTCAGAATATTGGTCGTTGATTTTGTTCTGTTCATCTTTGATTTGTTGAAAGAGCGCTTTTAATTCTATAAAATCCTTTGTGGCAAGTTGTATTCTGGGTGAGCTTAACACTTCATTGAAGAGCATGAGCATGGTTGAAAACTCTAATTTATTGGAGTGATCAAGGATGAATTCCTTTGTGAAAACTATTAGTTCACCATTGGCTTTACTCTTATAAAACTTATGGATATTATCTTTTCTAATCGTAAATAATGTGGCTTTTTTATATTGGTACTCTTGGAAATTAAGATTGTATTTTCCTGATCCTTCGGTAATTAAAAAAATAACATAAAAGGATAATTTATGAAAATCAAACTGGCTGTGATCCTCAGGTTGCTTTTTAAGTAAATCTTGAAAACTAATAATGTCAAACTTGGCCTGAAGGACATTTTCTTTCTTAAATCTAATTTCTTTAATTTCTTCTTTTTTCATTGGTAGAATAGTTGAAGAGCTCTTTTCTGGATTGAGAGTTGATTAGATGATCTCTGCTCGAATCTTTTTTTTCTTCAATCGAGTATTGTCGATATTCCGAACTAATGATTTTGCTTTGCTTCTTGCCACCGCGATAAAGGCGCAATCTGGTTTAAGTTCGATCATCCCAATATGATTTTGATTTAATCCTCCTTGTTTGCAAAATAGTCCTACAATATCTCCCTTAGATATTTTTTCTCGACGACCACCATTGATTTCAACGGTCAGCCATTTCGAAGGGAGTATAGGGTTTTCGGTTTCTATATTGTGTTCTTCAAGATTTAAAGTAGTGATAAAATCGGGTAATTCTTCACCTTTCCATTGTAATACATAGGCCGTACCATCATTGTGCATCCTAGCCGTTCGACCATTACGATGAGTGAATTCTTGACTTCGATGCGGAAGGTGATAGTGAATAATGTATTTGATTTCAGGAATGTCCAAACCGCGTGCTGCAAGATCTGTGGCTATAATGATTTGATGGGTGCCATTTCTAAATTTGACCAAGGCTCGTTCGCGATCTTTTTGTTCTAGGCCACCATAGAAGCAACCATGATCGATTCCGTTTTGAATTAAATAATCACTGATTCTTTGAATGCTATCTTTATAATTTGAAAAAATAATACCCGGTTGATTTCCAAAATGTTTGATGGCTTTCGCCAATGTTTCTAGTTTGTCCTTGCTAGGAGATATGATGGATTTTATCTCCAAAGAATCCACTCCATCTTTAAGATAGTTTATGGTAAGCGGAGATCTCAGTCGTACAAAATCTGGAATTGCGGTTTCATTCGTAGCGGAGGTTAAAATTTTCTTTTCTAAGAGTTCGAGATTTTCCAGAATTTCTGACATCTCATCTTCGAATCCGATTTCCAAAGATTTATCAAACTCATCTAAGACTAGATAACTCACGTAATCTGTATCTATTGTTCCTCTACGTATGTGATCAGCCATTCTTCCAGGAGTGCCTATTAAAATATGAGGAGCATGCTTAAGATCTATTTTGTCTTTGGAAAAAGAAGTTCCGCCATAGACTGCGTTGGCTTTCAAACCAGTTCCCATGTTATGGAGGACTTGTAAGATTTGAATGGCTAACTCACGAGAAGGGACCACAATAGCAACTTGAATTTCTTTTCGATTGATCTCTACGAGTGAGATTAATGGTAATAGAAAAGCAAGTGTCTTTCCACTTCCAGTAGGAGATAGTAAGATGACTTCGCTACTCGAAGAGATCGCCAAACTCATTTCTTCTTGCATCGCATTGAGCTTTGCAATTTTGAGTTTCTTAAGAATTGCTTCTACCGTTTTAATTGATCTTGCCATAGCGCAAAGCTATAAGCTTTTCTTCAATAAGAACGGAATTACCTCAACAATGTAAAATGTCTGTGATCCATTTCTTTTCCGTTGACCCACACTTTTTTGGCTTGCACACCATTGGTAAATTCAAATTGAGTCACGATGGTATCTACAAGATTAGCGGTGAGTTCAATGAGTGTAGTTGAAAATTCTCCTTCGTAAAGATCACTTGGAAAAAGTCGTATTACAAGTTGATCGTCGATATCAATCACTTGATGATAATTGGGTAGGTCCAATCGATTGTTATAGGCATATTTGAATATTTCTCCATCCTTGAAATAAATTCTAATATTAGCTTGATCAAATTCCTCAGTACTATTGACTAAGTTTTCTCCTGCTTCATTGATGTAGTGGATGGATAACTCAGTATCAATATTGGTGCAACAATCGACTGAATTTTCGGAATCGCACGATAAAATGAAAATCAGTAGAACCAAAGAAAGATAACGAGTCATGAACATTATTTTAATTACAACGTCTGAAACATTTAATTCGCTGTAGACCAAATAGTGGACACCATCATTTCTTTAATTGCAGTTCTTTTTTCCAATTGACTTCGCATGAGTTCATCATCTATCTGATCCAAATTTGGAATGATGTATCGGTGGATCAGTTTACTATTGGTGCCAATGATACCCGTCCATTGCATATCTGATTCTTTGATTTGAACTTGAGGAATGTTTAGTTTAGGGATTTGACGAAAGATAGGATCAATCTGATTGAACACATGTCCACCTAGTATACTTATAAAATTAGCATCAATCCAATGTTCCAGATCAGGATCGCCATCCTTGTTTAAATCCATAGACCAACCGACGCGAATTTTGGATCCCTCTTGGATAGCAGATATTAATGATTCGATTGACCCTTCAATAACTTCCCCTTCGATATTAGTTTTTACTAAAACTTGGGAAAATGTCTCCAATTGAAAAAAAGGAATTAGGACTATGATAACTAGTATATTTCTAAACATGATTTATTTATTAAATCTTATAGATTTTCCAAAAATACATAGCCTAATTTCTTTTTTAATTTATTTCTGGATTATTTATTTTTTAACATGGATTGTAATTTTTCAAATTCATCTATCCCATATTCTGTTTTTCTAGCTCGCGCAAGTTCAATTCCTTTTGCGCAGATTTCCTTACATTCTTTGTACGATTCTAATTCGTAAAGTAATAATGCTTTGGCACGATAATCAAACCATTGTGGATTCTTTCGAAGAGACATCCCTTTGTTTATCCATTCTAATCCTAGTTTAAAATTCTTTTCAGATTCTAATTGGTATACTGCCGCGGAGTAATAGTCTCCTGCTTTTGGGCCCTTAAGTTCCTCGTCAATTATTTTATTCATTTGTGCCCTAGTATTCAGTTCGATAGGGATCACTATTTTGGTATTTTCCCAAGAAAGACTTAAATCCAATTGATAGTTGCCTAGATTCTCGAAGGAAAAGGTAAGTGCTTGAATGGGTTCTTGGATGTTTGTAGATTTTAGTTTTGTCCTACATACTACTTTCGATGTTTCTATGCTATCGGGGACATACCAATTGCTTGTTTCATTGTATAGAATGAATTCCCATTCATCTTGACCGGGTTTGGTGATGATGGCATATTTTCCTTTTTCGATTTTTTGCTGGTCAATAAAAACCGTTTGATCAAATTCAATGGTGGTATTTCTATTGGCACCGGTCCTCCAATATTCGCCGAAAGGCACTAAACCTCCAAAAATTTCTCGGTCTCTCATCAGTGGTCTAGAATAATTTATAGTAATGGTGGTTTTTGCAATTTCTTGTTTAAGACTTTGAAATGGGCTCAGCGGCAATCTTCCAATTTGAGCTTGGATTGATAGAGTAGTAAATATGAAAAGGGAAATGATGTAATAATTTTTCATTTGTTTGAATTAAAAATGGACATTGAATGGAGGAATATTTATAGAGGCTGAGGACATTGTAAATTGATGGATTTGTATATCCTCAGTCTCCATGAATCTGTTCTGTTTTTTAAATGTTGCTTAAAATTTCTTTGAGAGCTGCGGCAGTTTTGTATCCTCTGATGACTTTAAGTTTGTTCAAATCAGCATCTAGCACAACAATGGAAGGGTAGGCCATCTGACCATCCAATAACTCCATCGCTAATTGATGTTGCCCTTTGCGATTGCCTTTGATCCATTCGTAGTTTTTACCCTTAAATCGAATCGTTTCTTGCTGTTCAGCATTCAGTTTAGCAGTGTTAAAATTGGATTCAATAAATGTTTTGAATTGAGGATCATTGAATGTTTTTTCATCCATAACTTTACACCATTTGCACCAATCTGTGTAGACATCAACAATAATCTTCTTTTGATTTTTTTGAGAATTTTGAATGGCATTTTCAAAGGACGTCCATGATTCAGTACCTATTTCTTGCGCGGAGTAAGTAGATGCTTGCGCCTGATCAATACAACTTTGGACAAAGATGGAAGCAGTTAAAAGGATTGCTAAAATCGAAATATTTTTCATCTGGATTAATTTTGAGCACGCGATGTGCAGTGATAGAATAGATGCAAAATTATATGCAAACTGTTTCCAAATAGAAAAATCGT
>JAHDCZ010000160.1 GCA_020629615.1 Saprospiraceae bacterium | reverse complement strand
GGAAATAGTATTTCATGTGTAATAAATTCGCTACGAAGTTAAGAATTTATTCAATCCGCTTGCTTCTGACGAAGTCAAAGAAACCTCTTGCGAGTTAGCTCAACTGTTTTGATGAAAAGTCTGGAAATTGAGATAAATCAATTGTCTTATTTTAAAGTCTAATTAAGAGACTAAAGACAATAAACTATTTAAATTTCTATTAAAGAATGTCTACATTAGAAAACGTATTGTTTGAAACCAATTTAACCCTCAAAAATAAATTTCAAATGAATCTAAATTTAAAAGTCATTCTCGTGGATGACGAACCAGATGCAACTACTATCCTTAGTCATGAATTGAAAACGAATTGTCCGAATATAGAAATTGTCGGAACTTTCAATAAACCAAAAGATGCCTTACTTTTTTTGAAAAATAATGAGGTTGATATTATTTTCTTAGATATAGAAATGCCTGTAATTAATGGTTTTGAATTTTTAGAATTGGCACCAAAAGCTGATTATGATGTAATCTTTACAACCGCATATGATCAATACGCATTAAGAGCATTTAAAACCTCGGCATGTGAATATTTAGTGAAACCAGTAAGTTCAGATGACTTGATTGCTGCGATTACAAAAGTAAGGGAATTAAGAAAAATCAATCAAAAGAATTTTTCACTTGAATTTTTAATGAATCAACTGAAGGAAGCTAAAACGAATTCGATTAAGAAAATTGCAATTCCTACCTCAGATGGCTTGTCCATGGTGGAAATCAATGACATAATTTATTGTGTAGCTGAGGATTCCTACTGTAATATTGTTCTTCGAAATAAACCTTCTTTATTTATAGCAAAGAACCTTAAGTATATGGATGAATTGATCGGTAATGAAAAATTCTTTCGGGTACATAAATCTTATTTAGTGAATACAACAGCTATTGATCAATTCCAAAAAAGTGATGGAGGTTTCATTATAATGGATGACAAAAAACAGATTCCAATTGCAAGAAGCAGAAAATCGGAGTTTCTAAATATTTTGTCTAATCAATCGTAAATGACTCAGTAAATTGACTAAACTTTGATCACATTTCACATACTTATAATAGTAGATGTAATTTGTCTGTAGTTACCTCGAATGAACTAATTGTGTATATATACTGTGATTGTTTATTGGCTGGATGTGTTCATGTTTTGGATGATCATGGAATAATAAGTGTCTAGATTTTAGTCAAAACAAATGTGACGGCTTATTTAAAGTGGATAGAGAGTTACAAGAATGTCAGAAGAAAAATTTAAAATTCTCGAGATTTATAAGGAAGTCGTGTTATTAAATCGCAATGGCTTTTTTATTGCAGATCACTTTTCAAGTATATTTATCAAACTTCTAAGGATTAATGCAAAAATGATTAGTTTCAATTATGAATTATTTAGACAAAACATTTAGTTTTTTTACTCTATTGGTGTTATTCTTTTTTTTATCTGCTTGTGACGAAGATAAAAATGGACCAACAGCGCCTGGAGATTCTATGATGGTGACCGATACCATTCGATTTGCTTCCTATAACGTTTCTATGTTTGGTAACGAGGAAGGAGATATTATCAATCGTTTGCAAAGTGCTACTGCTCACACTAATTATTTACGAGTGGGAGCAATAATTCAAAATACTCGCCCTGATGTACTTGTATTAATGGAGCTAGATTTTGACGCTCAAGGTCAAGCCTTAAAATTATTGAAAGAACAATTGTTGGAAATTAGCTATTCTGAGGCAGATACTATACATTATCAATATGCCTATCAAATCGAATCGAACACCGGAGTGATTTCTCAAGTTGATTTGGATGGGAATGGGGCTGTCTCTTTACCAAATGATGCCTTTGGATTCGGAAATTTTCCCGGACAATATGCCTCTGCGATTCTGTCTAGATTTCCTCTTGATGTCGAAAATTCGAGAAGCTTTAGAAATTTTTTATGGAAGGAGATGCCTGATGCCGCTATACCTGTACTCTCTGATGGTTCTCCTTACTATTCTCAGGAGGCATGGGATATTTTTAGACTTTCTTCCAAAAATCATATGGATCTACCGATTGTTCTACCTGGTGGTAATACCATTCACGCTTTGATTTCCCACCCAACACCGCCTGTTTTTGATGGCGCTGAAGATCGAAATGGAAAGCGAAATCACGATGAAATCAGATTGTGGAAAGACTATATTAATAATGAAACCTACCTTAAAGATGATAGTGGAGTTTCTGGTGGACTTTCGTCGAATGAATCGTTTATTATTTTTGGTGACCTTAATGCAGATCCTTTAGATGGAGATTCTTATCAAAATGCCATCAATCAACTTTTGAATGATCCAAGAGTCCATCAAGAAGTCTCAAATGGAGCTTTGATTCCATCCAGCAATGGCGGTGCCGAACACAATCAACAATCTGGGAATAGTGGTGATCCTGCCCATGATACGGCATTTTTCGGCTTAAGAATTGATTATGTCCTTCCTTCGGCTGATTTAAATCCTATTGCATCAGGTGTTTTTTGGCCAAGTTCTACGGAGGAAAATTATGATTTGACACAAAATGGTGCTGCTTCTGATCATTTGTTGGTCTGGCTAGATGTAGAAATTACGTACTAATTGTAAATTTTACACTTTAAATGTTAAAGTTTTCACCTTGAACATATTATAAAAATATTATATATATATTTGCGCTAAGTCATGCCAACTAGTGATCTTAAATCTCTAAAGATTTCATCATTAAGCATTTCTAGTACAATACACCAAATTATTATTGTGCGTTAACCCCAGATTCAGTAAATGTTTTTTTAATGTTTACAGAATTAAAAGCAATGCAAAAGCACCCTTATTTACGCTTGCATTTAATTTTGGTTTGTTTATTCCTCTATTCAGGAATATATAGTCAAAATGAATGTGCAGATAGTTATATTTTTCAGAAATTTTTTGTTCCCTTCGAAGAATCTCAAACGTTCGAAGTTTTCAAAACACTTTATCCAGATAATGATGTTTGTGAATGTAATTATTCCGAAGATCTACATCCGAAAAATCAAATTCAAAAGTTTGTTTCTATAGTAGTTTCAAGAGACAGAACTCAAATCATTTGGGACCATTGGGAAGATGGATATGAATTGGATCTCAATAATCCTACACAAGCTACAACGGTGATTTATGGTGATGGTAATCCTTTTAATGGAGTTCTTCCCGAATATCCCAACGATGAATTTGTGTCGGGTGATGTGATTAATATTTTAACTTCTATTCAACTACCTAATGATCCAAATATTGTCAAGCCTGATAGTAGAGATCGTTTTGGTACCACCGGTAATGTTTCTACTACCGTTGCCACCTGGGCGGATGGTTCTGAAACATTGTTAGCTGGTGCTTTAATTATCGATCCATTTTTAACACTAGGTACTGATTTTGAAATACCTGTAGGTATTGACAATAATATCAATGAAATGTTTGAATACGTCGGTGCTTTTATTCAAGCTTATGAGGATGATACTGAAGTATTAATTGACTATAATGCGGACGGTCTGGTTGATCATACGATTTCACTTGATATGGGTGAAATATACTTGCAAAATGGAAATTTTCATCTAGGTGCTAGTGTACAATCCAATAAAGGAATCATGCTTTCTATGATTACTGGAGACATTTGTACCAATTATGAAAGCAGATGGTACACCTTATTTTCTAAGGACAAGGTGTCCAATAGATACATCATTGCTGTTGGAACACCAGATTTTGCCCCGACATATGTCCATATGTATAATCCTAATAATTTTGATATTGACGTATTAATAGAAACAAGTACTGCGTTGACAGATACAGTTCTTAATATAGAAGCAGGGAAAACAGCATATTTTGAAAATCCTAATTTTTCTGGTTCAAGATTAAGTAGTGAATTTGATTTTCAAGCATTAGCGACCATAGATTCGAAACCAATCGAGGGAATGGCAGGATGTAATGCTCAACCATCAAATACTCATGATTGGGGATATACAATTTTTCCAGAAAAACTGCTTCGTCAACAAATCATAGGCGTACCGTTTGCACCCGGAAAAGATCCGACTTACGAAGGGAATAGTACAGAAAACTCTTCCCCTGTTTGGTTAGTCAGTGCCTATCCAGAGAATAGTACGTCAACAGGCAAAATTTCAGTTTGTGTTGATTATAATGGGGATGGAGGTCCTGAATCTGACGCTCTAGGAAATAAATACGATATTCAATTGAAATTGGATGAATTAGAATCCATGAGAATTTATGATCCTGATGGTGATCAAACATGTATGGCTTTATGGGTATGTGATGGATCAGATGCTGTTATTACATCGGCTTGGGGACAAGATCCAAATGTAGCTAGTGTTGCGAGACCCGCATTTGATGTCGGTACAACGGTTATTAATAGTCCGGCCATAACTCTTTCAAAATCAGCGCAATTTGTTTATGAAAGTAATGCCAATGGATTGGTAGATGTTAGTGATACTTTAGAATATTGTTTGTGCATTTCCAACGGTGGTAAAATCACCTTCAATAAAAATACACTCATAGTACAGGATGAATTACCTAGCTATTTAACTTATATTGAAAATTCGACGTACGTTATATTTGAAAATGAATCAACTCTTCTATTAGATGATATCATTGGAGAGACGATCTTTCCAATCGATGCTGATGGGTATATTTTTCCTGAAAATTTATTTGCTAAAACATCTTTTTCAGTTTGCTATAAAACTGAAGTAAATTCACTTCCGCCTAACGGAGAATCCTTATGTAATTCAGTTTCATTAAAAGAAGGAGGAGCAGAAATTAGTAATACACATTGTTTACCTGTTAAATGTGATTTAAATGTCAATAGTGTTCTTGTTTCCAACTGTGACATGAACAAGGCGATGGTTGATTTCGAGATAGATTGGAAGAATGCCCAGAATGATCAATTACTTGAAGTCAGTTTGGCAGGATACAAGGATACTTTATCTATGGTAAACCAATCCATGCCTTATTCTTTCGGAATAGAAGTGAATGCTACTGGGATGGAAGAGGCATACTCAATTCGATTCATTGATTCTGATAATTGTAGCTTACAAGGAACAGTAAACTTACCAGGTTCTTGTGTCG
>JAHDCZ010000032.1 GCA_020629615.1 Saprospiraceae bacterium | reverse complement strand
TGATACGATTTTCTGCAAAGTCTAATATTTTGTGTTCTTCCCAATAATATGTGGACCCCGATGTCATAAAACCTACATGGCCTCCATAATCAGGAACCATCAAATGTACAAATTTACTGGCTTCGGCTTGTTCAAATGGATAGCATTCTTTTGGGAGAAAAGGATCATCTTTGGCATTAATGATTAATGCTGGGATGTCGATTTTGTCAAGAAATTGTAAAGCGTTGCATTGCGAATAGTAATCTGCGGCATCCCGAAATCCATGGATCGGTCCTGTGAATTTATCATCAAAGTCGACCAAGTTTTTGATACCATTAATTTCAGCCAAAGAGATTTTATTTGGAAATAGCTTTTGCTTTATTCTTGCTTTTGCCAATAATGAAACCATGAATTGGCGGTGATAAACATAGTTTTTGGTTTTTAAAATTTCTTTGGCACCGGCGGCCAAGTCCACTGGGGTAGACACTGCAACTACTTTTTTTATTTTTTGGTGATTGGGATAAGTGGATTCTCCGATATACTTTAAAACTAAGTTACCTCCGAGACTGAATCCAACCAAAACAAGTTCTTCATATTGATCGAGGTGTGCACTGATTACCGTTTGCAAATCATCAGTAGCACCAGAGTGATATTGTCTCAATTTTCGATTTGGGCTACCTCCACATCCTCTGTAATTCATAGCGATGACATCCCATTGATGTTCAAAAAATAGAGATGCAGTGCCCCTAATATATTGGGACTGACTACTTCCTTCAAGGCCGTGACATAAAACGACTAGACGATTATTTTGACTGATCAAATAATCCAAATCCAGAAAGTCATCATCTGGTGTTCGTATTCTTTTCCGAACAAAATTTGGTGCGGGGTTCTTTCGTGTAAAGTAAGGGTAAAGCGTATTCATGTGCCCATTACGGAATAGCAAACGTGGGCGGTAATCAATTTCACGGATGATAGGCATGAGTAATTTCTTTTAACTGTTGAATTACTCGATCAGGATAGTCACTAATGATTCCATCGACTTCGAAGGCGATCATTTTCTGAATGTCTTGAGGCTCATTTACCGTCCATGGGATTAGTTGAATTCCATTTTTTTGACAAAAGTTTAAATCCTCCTGTTTTAGTAAAGTGTGATCCGGACCATAGGCTTGGGGCAAAAATCCCAATTCAAGGATGCATTCTTCAGCCGTCTGCACTTTGTCGTTTAAAGCAGAAATAAATAATCGATCATCTAGTTTTTTTACCCATTTCAAAATATTGTAATCAAAGGATTGAATGATGACTCTTTTTGTCATTTTGTGTTTAGTCACTAAATTAACTAAGAGTTTGGCAAAAGTTTCTTCATTCGGATAATAGTGCGGCACAAGAAGGGGATGAAATTTAACTTCAATATTGAACAAACAGAGGTCTTGGTTTTCTTGTAAATCATGTGAGTTAAAGACTTCAAATACCTCACTTAACAATGGTTTGTAGCAAGCTTTGTTTTGTTGTTCTGGGAATTTGTCATGTCGTGCAATGCCGACATCATAGGTTTTTATTTCTTCATAGTTTTTTTGATAGAGATTATGGGTCAATTGCTCATCACTCGGAATCAGTTTTCCAAAAGGATCCAAACTTATTTGTGAAGAAAAATAGGGTTCGTGAGAAACGACAATTTCGTGATCTTTCGAAACGACTACATCAAGTTCCAAAGCGTCAACTCCAAGATCTATCGCTTTTTGAAAGCCATCAATTGTATTTTCGGGCATGTAAGCTCTACAACCCCGATGACCATGTACTTGAATTTTCATTTCTAATAACAAAAAAGGACCGATGAAATCGGCCCTATATATTTCTATATCATGAATCTAAAAGAATACACCTGCCTTAATAAGAACAGCTATCGGATCGGATAGGCCAGCAAAATCATAATTTTGAGTGATACCGCCTATTACTCCTTTAACTTCTACAAAAGCCTCCATACTATCATTAATGGGGTACATTACAAATGCACCTGAAGTAATTCCGGGGTAAAATCTATTTTCTTCATCACTATCAAAATTATGTTGAGCTAATTGAATACCTGCTACACCATCTAATCTTCCTTCTTCTCCAATTGAAATGACTTTGTAATGCAAACCAAGGTCTAAAGCGAATATACTTACCTTATTGGAGTTTTGAAATGGTGCATTTGGTAGATGGAAACCAAGGTCTGTAAATAAAGCATATCTCTCACCCATATCAATACTGAGAATGCCATGAACTCCTGGTTGGGTATAGTCATAGATTAAAGATGCTGCTGCACCGAATTTAATCTGAGCATTCGTTGTAAAACAAAAAGAAAGAGCGACAATGGTACTTAGAATGTACTTCTTCATAGTTGATTTATTTTATTGGTAAATATATAATATAAATTAATATTAATCATCTTCCACAGAAATATCAAGCAACCAACGTTGCGATCGATGGACAGCATTGTGCCATTTTTTTATCATCGTATCCGCGCTTGTTTTAGATAATACAGGAACGAATGCTTCCCATACTTCGCTGTGGTTATAATTTAGATTTAACGTTTGCTTATTTTTTATACACATTAAGGCTGCACCAAGTGCAGTACTCTCTTTTTCTTGATTCTTACAAATCTTTTGTTGAATGACGTCCGCTTGGATTTGCATTAAAAGTTTGTTTTCCGTTGCTCCACCATCCACTTTGAGAACTATTTCCTTTGCAGGGCTTGCTTTCTCCATACATTGATACAAATCACCGACCTGTAAAGCAATGGCCTCGAGTGCTGCACGAGTAATATGCGCTTTTGTTGTACCTCTTGAAATCCCTATGATCATTCCACGCGCAAACTGATCCCAATAGGGGGCACCCAAGCCAGAAAGCGCAGGCACAAAGAAAACACCACCATTGTCCTCTACTTCTCTCGCTAATGATTCAGATTCTGCGGCTTTTTCAAAGAAGTTAAGCTCATCGCGAAGCCATTGAATTACAGCTCCTCCTACAAATACACTTCCCTCTAAAGCGTAATCCGTTTTTCCATCAATTGTCCATGCAACTGTTGAAAGCAATGATTGGTCAGAAATCATTAATTCGCTCCCTAAATTGGACATCATAAAACAACCTGTGCCATACGTACATTTAATATCTCCTAGTTGGATACATTGTTGTCCAAATAGTGCAGCTTGTTGATCACCTAAGATTGCTAGAATAGGAATTGGTTTATTAAATAATTCTTTTTGGCTTTCGCCGAATGAGGAATTACTATCACAAACTTCGGGTAAGATGCTTTTGGGGATATCAAATAAATCGAGCAAATCATTATCCCATTCCATGGTTTGAATATTGAAAAGCATGGTCCTACTCGCATTGGATGTATCGGTTTTAAATCTTTTCCCTTTGGTGAGGTTCCATAAAAGCCATGTGTCTACTGTCCCAAAACATAAGTCACCATTTTCGGCCAATAATCGAGCTCCCTCTACATGATCAAGGATCCATTTTATCTTACTCGCAGAGAAATAAGCATCAATGATTAGCCCAGTTTTGGCCTGTACTTTCTCCTTCCAATTCGCCGAAAGGCTAGAACAATAATCAGAGGTTCTTCGGTCTTGCCATACGATCGCATTGTAAATCGGGATTCCTGTAGTTCTATTCCAAATTATTGTTGTTTCTCTTTGATTGGTAATTCCAAAACCTACGATATTGTCTACTCCACAATGGTTCACTACCTCCTGAATCACCTCCAATTGGGTATTCCAAATCTCCAATGGATTATGTTCTACCCATCCTTCGTTGGGAAAAATTTGTTTGAACTCCCTTTGTGCTGTAAAGGAAGCTTTTAATTGCTCGTCAAAAGCAATACAACGCGAGCTTGTTGTTCCTTGATCGATTGATAAAATATAATTCATAACTAACTAAACTTTAGCACAAGGCTTGATATTCGAAATATTGTCAATCAAAATATTGCTTTTTATCGGTTTAGATGGATTGTCGTTATATGCTTCGATAAAGAAATACTGACTTTGCGCTTTTGGTGTAAAGTTTACCTTGTAGTTTTTCCATGAAGAGTGTTCAATTATCTTGGACTCATAGATTAATTGCTCCTTGCTGTCTTTACTTGTGCCGATCCAAATGCGGAGTTTGATAGGATTATTGAAGCCAGCATAGGTTTTAGAATGTGCTAAATTCAAGCTGAAACTATAACAGAGTCCCTCTTGCATGGGTGCAGAAGTGCGTTGACCAATACTTTCATAGGAGTCATCCAGGCGTGTGATGAGTCCTATATAAGTTTCTCCCTCCTCTGGGTCTAAATAAACTCCCCAATAACCAGGTAAGATATCTGGCGTTGTCATTGGGCTTGCGATAAACCATCCATGCGGTGTGGTAGCATCACTAGGTTCGTCTTCAAACGAGGCATTGTTCAGTTTTATCTGGGCCAAACTTATTTTGTAGAAGAAAAAGGATATCAGAATTAGCAAAAATCGCTTAAACATATAAAATTATTTAATATAAATATTTTCTAAATTTACGGTTTCATTCCAATTCTCAATATAATGAATAAAACTTCTTACATCAATGCGGTTATTTCGATTTCCATCGTAAGTTTTTTCATTGCTTTGTTCTCCTTGGTGTTTTTACACTCGAATAATTTATCAGAAATCGTAAATGGTGAGTTGGACATATTAATAGAGTTTTCAAATCAGTGTACTCAAGAAAATCTTAATGAGGTACGAGATCGATTGTCCAATAAAATAGGAGTGAATCCTTCTACCATTCACTATACCTCAAAGGAAGAAGCTTTGGAAATTATGCACGCTGATTTAGGGGATGATTTTTTATTAACTGGTATGGAAAATCCTTTTAACGATATACTGAGTTTCAGTTTGAAATCGACATTCTATAGAGATTCGTATATTGATTCTTTAAAGTTAGACTTAGGAAAACTGGAATCTGTAAATGCAGTTTTTTACAATGAAGCCTTCGATCAATTGATTGAAAAGAATATTCGAAAATTAAGTATCATTAGCTTGATAATGGCTTTTCTGTTTGGTGTTTTTGCTGTCGTGATTATTTATAATACCATCAAAATCGCATTGATGAACGATAAAGAGAAAATCAGAACCATGCGATTAGTTGGTGCGAAAGATGAATTTATACAGAAGCCTTATTTAAATAAGATGTTAAGTGTTGGGTTAAGAGCGGGACTAATCGCTAGCGTTTTAATTGGGATTTTGTTGTTTGTATTATTTTCGTTTTCTGATGAGTTCAAAAGCTTTTTACAAGTAGAATATATATTACTGTCAATCGTGTTTGCCTTGTTGTTTTCGGTTGTGATTTCTTGGGTAAGTAGTAGGTTGATAATGAATAAATACTTGTTGCTTAAGCAAACTTGAAGGATTGTTGGTCCGCAGAATAGCCATACTCGTCTAAGGCATGGTATTAATCCATAAAAATTGAACTAAAAAAGATAACTTTGTAAAAACTTGTAATTATGAGTCAATCCAAGAAAAAGGTAGTCGTCACAACAAAGAAAAAGTTGAGCCCTACAAAATCAAAGTCTGAGTTTATTGCAGGTATTACTAATTCTAATGAACCATTAATATATGGTAAACGCCAATATATGATTGTTTTAGCTGGCGTAGGACTAATTTTTTTAGGTATGCTATTAATGCTAGGTGGAAACATGCCTAATGAGCAAGTTTGGGATGATAATATTATCTACAGTTTCAGAATTACAGTATTGGCTCCAGTTTTAATTCTTGCCGGATTGGCTATTCAATTCTACGCGATTTTTAAGAAATAATCTAGATGAGTGATCATATAGTTGCGCTTGTCCTTGGTGTCGTTCAAGGACTAACAGAGTTTTTGCCCGTATCAAGTTCTGGACATTTAGAATTGGCGAAATTTATTCTATCCGATGATGCCATTGGTGAGGAAAGTTTGATGATGACTGTGGTCCTTCATTTGGCGACAGCTTTGAGTACCATCATTGTTTTTTGGAAAGATATCTTCGAAATAGCCAAGAATGCCTTTCTCAAAAAGGGGAATGAACAGCGTAAGTTTGTTTTTTTAATTATTGTGTCTATGATTCCTGCCGCTATGGTAGGATTATTTTTTGAAGATTTGATTGAGTCTCTATTTAATCAAAATATTGTTTTGGTTGCTCTTATGTTGATCATCACAGGAGCTCTTCTATTCTTAGCCGACAGGGCAAAAAATACTGTACGAGATGTCGGATATTTTGAGGCTATTATTATTGGAATTGCTCAGGCCGTGGCAATCTTGCCAGGGATTTCAAGATCAGGCGCAACCATTGCCACTTCCGTTTTACTTGGAGTAGATCGATCTAAAGCAGCTCGTTTTTCGTTTTTGATGGTGGTGCCGTTGATCTTTGGTAAAATAACCAAAGACTTATTGGATGGAGATTTTGCCTCTAATTCATTAGATAAAATGCCCTTGGGTATTGGTTTTCTGGCTGCCTTTTTAACCGGATTGTTCGCTTGTCGCTTGATGATCCGTTTGGTGAAAATGAGTCAATTAAAATATTTTTCATTCTATTGTTTTGCAGTAGCGGCTGCGGCTATAATTTATTTTAGCTTGGTATGATATTGAATCAACTGGAGGATTATAAACACACTGATTTTTCTTCTGGCGCCGTGCTGTTGGTAGATAAGCCTTTGGGATGGACTTCTTTTGACGTAGTTAATAAATTGCGCTACGCCCTGAGTCGAAAAATGGGAGTCAAAAAATTAAAAGTAGGACATGCAGGAACCTTAGATCCTATGGCGACTGGATTGTTGATCATCTGTACCGGAAAATTGACCAAGACCATAGAATCTTACCAAGGAATGGGAAAGACTTATATAGGGAGTTTTGAACTAGGAGCTCGTACCCTTAGCTATGATTCTGAATCAGAAATCGAAGAACGCTATCCCTACAAACACATTCGCGAAAGCGAAATAGAAAAGCTTAGACAATCTTTTTTGGGAGAAATCGATCAGATGCCACCCGTATTTTCAGCAATAAAAATAAAAGGTCAACCTGCCTATAAATTGGCACGTAAAGGAAAGGAGGTAGCGCTCAAATCTAGAAAAGTGACCATTGAGCAATTTGATATTACAAAGCTGGATTTACCAAATATTGAGTTTGAAATCGCTTGTAGTAAGGGCACATATATTCGCTCCATAGCCCATGATTTTGGCCAAAAATTGAACAATGGGGCTTTCTTAACGCAATTAAGACGAACTAAAATCGGCGACTATGACGTCAAGGACGCATTTAGTGTGTTTGATATTGTAGATAAATTGGCAGAATAGGTATATTTTCGTAGAGCTTTTATAGCTTTACCTCTTCAAAATTTTAAGGATTAGATGTCAGTAATCGTTGATCAACTCACCAAAATATATGGAGCTCAAAAGGCAATCGATGCCCTAAGTTTTGAGGCCAAAAAAGGGGAGATACTTGGGTTTTTGGGCCCCAATGGCGCTGGGAAAACGACAACAATGAAAATCCTTACTTGTTTTATGCCTCCTTCTTCAGGAAGCGCTTCAGTTGCAGGATATGATGTTGTCCAAGATTCCTTTCAAGTACGACAGAGAGTGGGCTATTTGCCAGAGCATAATCCCTTATACAAAGATCTTTATGTCAAAGAATATTTAAATTTTGTTGCCGGTTTACACCGAATAAAAAAGCCCAAAAGTAGGATTCAAGAAATGATTGAATTTACTGGCTTGGAAAGAGAGCAACATAAAAAGATAGGAATGCTTTCCAAAGGTTATCGTCAAAGAGTGGGATTGGCCCAAGCCATGTTTCATGATCCTGACGTGCTTATCTTGGACGAACCAACTTCTGGTCTTGATCCCAATCAGTTGAAAGAAATCAGACAATTGATAAAAGATTTAGGGGAGGAAAAGACGGTGATATTTTCGACACACATCATGCAGGAAGTGCAGCTCTTATGTGATAGGGTCATTATCATAAATCAAGGGAAAATGGTGGCTGATGATTCAATTGAACGATTGGGAGACCGAGTTTCTGGGGCAAGTGTTGTGAGTATTCAATTGACTAGAAGAGCCAATCCCGAAATTTTTAAAAGTATCAATGGAGTGCAAGAAGTGAAAATCTTTGAGGACAATAAATTGGATATTGTTTGCGATGGAGAAAATGATCTTAGAAAAGAAATCTTTAACAAGGTGGTGAATGAGGGGTTTGAATTACTTGAAATGAGAAGAGAAGTGTTGAGCGTTGAAGATGTATTCCAAAAATTAACATCAAAGTCCGATGCTTAGTATTTTTAATAAGGAAATATCAAGCTTTTTTAGTTCGCTCATCGCTTATATCGTGATCGGGGTATTTCTTCTTTTTATTGGTGCATTTACTTGGGTTTTTAGAGATACGAGCATTCTGTATTATAATTATGCTGGGCTAGATCCTTTGTTCAATTTTGCTCCTATTGTTTTTTTGTTCCTCATTCCGGCAGTAACGATGAAGAGCTTTGCGGATGAACTTCAACGTGGGACCATGGAATTTTTAATTACTAAGCCGGTCACGGATATCCAACTTTTAGGTGGGAAATATTTGGCAAATTTGGTGTTGGTTATTCTTGCATTGCTACCTACATTCATCTATTATTATTCCGTATATCAATTGGGTTCGCCGAAAGGTAATTTAGATAGTGGAGGTATCATCGGATCGTATATTGGTTTATTTTTACTGGGTGCGGCTTTTGTAGCGATCGGGGTTTTTGCATCTTCATTAACCAATAATCAGGTGGTAGCCTTTGTATTAGCGGTTATACTATGTTTCATAATGCATTGGGCATTTTCTTTTGCTTCGAGCATGCCTGTTTTCATTGGTTCTTTGGATGATCTTGTCGATCGACTCGGTATGCAATATCATTATGATTCCATGAGTAAAGGACTATTAGATACGCGTGATATTGTCTATTTTTTGAGTGTAATATTCTTTTTTCTATATCTGACATTTGTTTCACTTGAAAGAAGGAAATGGTAATGAAGGCAAAAGGAATTCAAAATATCATTCAAGTGTTAATCGTCTTAGCGATATTAATCGTTATCAACGTGATATCCTCTTTTTTTTATACGCAGTTTGATCTTACAGAAGAAAAAAAATACACTTTGACCCAACCTACTGTCGATTTAATCAACGATTTGGATGAAGTGATCTATGTAAAGGTCTTATTGGATGGAAATTTACCAGCTGGATTCAAACGACTAAGGGTAGCAACCGAAGAAATCCTAAAGCAATTTCATTCTATGAATCCTAATTTTGAATTTGAGTTTGATGACCCAAATGCTGGGACCACAGAAGAAATAAATCAAAGAAGAGAATCTCTTTATCAAGATAGGATTGTACCGACTAAAGTGGATTTTTATGAGGGTGATGAATACGTTCAAAAATTTATTTATCCTTATGCCTTGATTTATCGAGGAGATCGATTTAGTCGTGTAAATTTATTGGAGTCCTTGAGTCCTGGAAATTCTGAGGAGCAAACCCTAAACAATTCTGTCAGTTTACTCGAATATAAATTGAGTGACGCCATTCAGAAAATCATTCGAGAAAAGAAGAGAAATGTTGTTTTTACCTCGAGTCACGAGGAATTAGATTCCAAAGAGACAGGTAAATTAAGAACGATTCTTAAGAGGAATTACAATATTGGCAGCGTTCATCTCGATTCTCTAGTAAAGATCAGTTCTGAGATTGATTTGCTGATGGTCATTAAACCTCGAACCTCTTTCAGTGATAAAGATTTGTTCAAGATTGATCAATATCTCATGAATGGTGGAAAAGTGATTTGGTTGATTGATGTCTTGAAGGTCGATGTGAATAAAATAAATGGCGCCCTTTCGGTAGATAATAAATTCTACTTGCCAGAGCCATATGAACTTGGATTGAATGATATGTTTTTCAAATATGGAATTCGTATCCAACCAAACCTTGTACTTGATCTAGAATGTTCTCCAATACCTCAAGTAACTGGAATGCAAGGGGATAAGGTTCAAACAAGTTTATTTCCTTACTACTATCATCCGATTGTTAGTTCTACTTCTGATCATCCAATCGTTAAAAATATTGATCGGGTTAATTTGTTTTTTCCTTCAACCATTGATACCATTGCAACTAGGACGAATATTAGGAAAACAACTTTGCTTCAAAGTTCGCCGTACAGTCGTTTCCAATTATCACCAGTGCGATTAAATTTTGAAATTTTGAAATACGATCCTGATGTTTCAAAGTTTAATAAAGGCAAGCAAAACATAGCTGTATTAACCGAAGGAGTTTTTGAATCTTATTTTAAGAATCGAGTCCAACCTGGCATGAGAGCAAGTCTGAAGGAAGCGAATATGGAATTTAAAGAAGAGAGTGTTCCTACTAAGCAGCTTTTTGTGTCGGATGCAGATTTTGTCAAGAATAAGTATAATCCTCAAAACAATAAAATTACCGAAATTGGATTCAATGAATGGGAAAGAAAAGTATATGGGGGCAATGAAGATTTTATTTTAAATGCAGTTGAATATATGATGGATGAAAATGGTGTGCTGGCTTCTAGAGCCAAGGAAATAAAACTGCGATTGTTGGATAGAGTACAAACAAAAGAGGATCGTGGTTATTGGCAATTCATCAACCTCGTCTTACCCTTGATTATTCTAGCTCTGTTTGGAGTGATCTTTTATTATTTTAGAAGAAAAAAATATGCATCATAGCCTATGAAGAAGCTCGGTATTTTATTACTCCTATTGATAGCTTTAAGTCTCGTGGCTTATTTCTTGATTTCCAAAGATCAGCAGCGAAAAAGCTCCGTTGATACAAAAGATCGAGATTTTGCAGTGGAAAATATAGATGATGTTTATAAAATTTTTATTGCACCTCGAAATGCAGATCCCCTAACATTAACGAGAAGCGAAGATCATTGGTTGATTAATGGAAAACATCGTGCTGGGAAGAGTCAAATGTCAAATATCTTGGGAGCCATTTCAAAAGTATCAATTGATTACATTCCACATAAGAATGCTGTTCCGACTATTATTCGTGATATTGGACTGGTAGGTGTCAAAGTCGAGGTTTATGACAAAAACGATAATAACCTAAAAACTTACTATATCGGAAATGACGCACCGAGCATGCGAGCCACAAACTATCTCATGGAAGGTCATTCTCAACCTTATTGTGTTCGATTAAAAGGATTTGAAGGTGGTTTAAGGGGGCGTTTCACCAATACAGCGAGAGAAATGAGATCGAAAATTTTTATAAGCGAAAAACCTAGTGATATTGCCAAGATTAGTTTGGAAATTCCGCGAAAACAATCCCAGTCTTTTGTTCTAACCAATAATGATGGAACATATGATGTTGATCCATTTCATCCATTAACCAAAAAAATAAATAAACCAGTAAATCAATCGATCGCTAATGCCTACATCTATGGTTTTGAAAAAGTAGCCTGTGAATTTATCGATAATGACAATGTGGGTAGAGATACAATTGTTCAAAAAACTCCGTTCGCTGTTTTAAGTATTGAACGAACAGATGGACAAGAAAAATCAATGAAAATTTATTCGGTAAATGAATTGGTTAATGGAGAAGGCAACGCAAAGGATTTAGAAAGCTTGAATTTGGTTGGACGTTTGTTTGCAGAATGTAGTTGGGGAGATTTTTTGTTAATTCAATTGCCATTATTTAAAAAATTACTTCGACCATATGATCATTTCTTTGAATAAATATTCATCCATTGGGAGCGTATTAGTATTACTAATTGCTGGTCTTGGATTGATCAGTGCGGATTTGCATAAGCCAGATTGGGGGTTTTATGGTCACCGCAAAATAAATCGAATGGCAGTATTTACACTACCACCAGAAATGATGGTTTTGTTTAAGCCAGAAATAGAATATTTAACCGCCCACGCTGTAGATCCTGATAAGCGACGATACGCCACAAAGCACGAAGCCGTTCGGCACTATATCGATGTCGATCATTGGGGCGTCTATCCTTTTGAAAATGTTCCACGTAAGCTTAATGATGCTCTTATTAAATTTTCGGAGTATCGCTTGGTCCTCAATGAAGGTGATACTCTTAATTTACAATTGGAATTGAATGATCAAGATATTGTTTTCAAAGGGGATGAGCAGGTGCTAACGGTGGATTATAACTTGGCCAAAACTACCATCGATGAAGCCATTCGCGAATTTTATTATGATGGTGTTTTTCCTATAACCATTCCACGGAAGTGGTCAGAAGAATGGAATGGCAAGGAACTCATTATGATCGATAAGTTTAGTGAATACGGAATTTTACCTTACTTTTTGTATACTTATCAGAATAAATTGACGAAAGCTTTTCAGAATAGAGATAAGAAGAGAATTATTCAAATTGCCGCCGAAATCGGGCATTACATTGGAGATGCGCATGTTCCTCTACATACGACAGAAAATTATAATGGGCAGATGACAGATCAGGTAGGGATTCATGGTTTTTGGGAAAGTCGATTGCCTGAGTTGTTTGCTGATAATGAGTATGATTTTTTTGTTGGAAAAGCGGATTTTATAGATAATAAAAGAGACTATTTTTGGCAGATTGTTTTGGATAGCCATTTGCTATTGGATGAAGTATTGAAAGCTGAAAAATCATTGAGTATTAGTTTTCCGAGTGATAAACAATTTTGTTATGATGAGCGTCTGGATCGTACCATTCGGGTTCAATGTCCTGAATATTCAGAAGCCTATCATGATTCTATGAATGGTATGGTTGAAAAGAGAATGCAAGAAGCGATCAAGTCCATAGGAGATGTTTGGTATACCTCATGGGTTGAAGCCGGCCAACCCGATTTAAGTGATATGGAAGAAGTTGAGTATAGTAAGAAAGAACAAAAAGAACTCCAAGAACAAGAGGAAAGCTTCAAGCGAGGTGAGATCAAAGGGCGAAAACACGATAATTAATCTCCACGACATATTTAAATAAATAATATGAACCAACAAATTTCAACTGGTTTCAAGGGAATGCTTATGGGGATTGCTGAGGCGATTCCAGGTGTTTCGGGAGGTACTATTGCCTTGATTACTGGGATATATTTCAGATTGATCGCGGCTATTAAACGATTTGATTTTTCTGTCTTCAAACTATTTAAAGAAGAAGGATTTAAAGCAACTTACCAAAAGCTTGATGGCTCTTTTCTTTTGAGTCTGACACTTGGAATGCTTGTTGGTCTTCTTTCGGGGGTATTTGGTGTTTCTTATCTTCTAGAACACTATCCCGAACCTCTATGGTCGTTCTTTTTTGGATTAATCTTGGCTTCCTGTTTTTACATTATTAAACAAATCCAGGGAGTCGGAATAAAAGAAATCGTCTTGTTGATTTTAGGAGCAATTATCGCATTTGGGATTACTAGTATTAGCCCCGTTCAAGGATCGGACAATCTGGTTTTTGTATTTTTTGCAGGAATGATAGCGATTTCTGCCTTGATTTTACCTGGGATTTCAGGCAGTTTCATTTTGCTAATCCTTGGATTGTACACGGTAATTATTACGACATTAAAAGGCTTTTTAAGTGCTCCTTCTTTCGACTCGTTTGTCCTTTTGACGGTATTTTCTATGGGCTGTCTTACCGGTTTGGTCCTATTTTCTAGAGTGTTGAGCTGGACCTTTAAGCATTATGAAAAACCTACCTTGGCGCTTTTGACTGGTTTTATGTTTGGTTCGTTGAATAAAATTTGGCCTTGGAGGATGCCGGTAAAAATATTGGATAAGGATCAAGGGAGTATTACGACTTTCGTCGAATCTCAGCATACGAATATTTTGAATAATGATGCCTTCAAAATATTATCTGAAATAAAAGTTTTGCCTGGTGATTATGGAATAGGTACTCCAAAAACAGGCCTATGCATTATAGCTGTAATTGTAGGTGTTTTGACCGTTCTTGTAATGTCTAAATTCGAAAATAAAATAAACTCAAGTCAAGTGTGATAAAAAAATAAAGCCCCTCAGCATTTCTTTGCAAAGGGGCTTTGTTGAGAATTATTTATTTTCTTATCTGATTTTAATTAATTTTTTACTGACAGCATTTCTTCCATCAGTTAATCGCACAAAATAGATGCCACTGGATTCATCTCGCATATTGAGGTTTACTCGATTAGTTCCGTCAAAATAATTGCGATTTTCAATTCGTCTAATCAATTTTCCTTGAATATCGAATACTTGAATATTCAAATTTCTGGTATCACTCAATTCGAATAAAACATCGGCATTATGCATAAACGGATTTGGAGCAATGCTGATGGATTCAATTCCTAGGGCGGTTTCATTTGTTGAGGTAGAGCAATTAAATCTGAAGAAAGCAGAAGGAGAATAGGTAGTGGTGTCAAAAGCACATACTCCTCGTACTTGGATCTCATATCGGGCACATTCCTCTAATTGTTCAAAGACAACAAAGCTATCTATCGTACTTAGATATATCCATTCATTGTCATTTTCAGCTTTATAACGACAATTGTAGGCAATGGCATCTTCTGAACCATTCCACATAATAGTGTCAATAAAAACATTAGAAGAAGGCACTGGCTCTGGTAAGAAATCACAGTCTGGGAGCGAAGTTACAAATACACAATAATCTTCGACTTCTCCAAAACTAATGTTTCCGTTTTGACCACAATTATCTGGTTCACCAGCAAAAGCCATGATGACTCTCATTCTTGTATATCCATCCAAAACATCATTTGGTACAACGAAATCTTCAGTGTAAACCGTGGCAATGGCTTCCATTGAATTAATCATTAATTCTTCATCTTCAAAGTCTCCATTTTGATTCCAGTCGACCCATACCTTCCACCATTCATCATATTCTATCGTGCTGAACCCTGGAGTCAATGTAACAGTATAGCTTTCTCCTTCAGTTAGATCAAAACTAAATGCACCTACATAATTAGCATTTGAGTTTTCATCCATACCGCTGACATTATTGACTCCGTTGATATCAATGCTTTCCATCCATTCAAAATCATTATTGATTTCTGGCCATTCACAGTAGGCTAGAGTAGAACAAGCACCACAATTGGAAACAAACAAAACAATTTCGGTAGGTTCAGAAATTAAATTACCGCAATTAGCCGTTATACGAGCTTCATACTGCGAACATTCCATTAAGTCATTGACCTCAAATGAATTCGTTTCACTGGTGACTGAGATCCAATTTGTTGAACCAACTAATCGATACTCTATCTGATATTCGATCGCTCCGAATATATTATTCCATATCAAGGTAGGAACTCCCTGATCCGAATACGATACTACCGGTAGTGCGGGTGCTTCACAACAACCTTCGGTAATAAAAGTAAATGAACCAGCAAAATCGGACAAAGTGTCCATACATATAGATTGAAGTTGGATCTGATATTCGGTGCATGGATCCAAGTCATTCAGCGTAAGCGGAGAAGTTACATCGTTCAGTATGTTCCATGAATTAGAACCAAGCGGTTGATACTGTAGATTCACACTTATAGCATCTGCTGGTGTTTCCCAAGAAACAATAGCATTAATGTCAGTGACTTCCACTCCCGTTACGAATCCAGGAGGACAGGGTCCGCAATTTTGAAGCGCTAAATTGATACTATTGTTAACATTTAACCTTCCTCCAGTCACAGTGATACCTTCAAGTGACTCATTAGGATCAACCCCATTCAGAATGTAGTCTTTTACCAATAAAGCGCCGGCAGCTGGATTAGCTTTGATCAATCCTATTAATTGAGGGCAAGGAAGAGAGTGCAAAAGCCCAACTGTCCCCGTGACATGAGGAGTCGCTCCTGAGGTTCCACCAAAACCAGCATAACTATTCCCAAATGCTGTGGTCCATGTCTCAGCACCAAAGGCTCCTAAATCAATTGTTGTTGTTCCATAACCTGCAAAAGTGACTTTTTCATCGTCAAAATTCATATTTGTTACCGTAATCAAATAATCACTAGAACATCCAGTAGGTAAATCACCATTGACATCTACATCTACATCGTTGTTGATCGTAGCACCACAACTAATGATTCCTTGGACACCCAGCGAATCGTAAAACTGGCACCATAACGGGGCATCATCGGGTTGTCCAAAATCAATTCCCCATGAAGAATTTGTAGCCACTACAAAGGCACCTTGGGAGCCATTAGTTTCATTGTACAATTTTCTAAATGCATACGGGTAGGCATAAGCTGCAAGCGCTTGAGCTTCGTTTCCTCCACCTCTCACGATCATTAATTTGACATCCCAGTTAACGCCTGCTACCCCAATACCGTTATTGCCTTTTGCTCCTACAATGCCAGCAACCGGCGTTCCGTGACCTCCGCCTGCATAGATATTGTCGTCGTCATTATATGCGTCCCAACCTTGATAATCATCCACATATCCATTCCCGTCATCGTCAATTCCGTTGTTAGGAATTTCGGCATGATTAATCCAGATATTCGAACCAAAATCATCGTGGCTAGGATCAAGTCCATCATCTACGATACAAACTACAATAGTATCCCCATCAGAAGTTAATCCTCCAGTAGTTACATCCCAAGCAGAATCAATATCTAAGTCGGCATCGACTGTTCCCGCGGGCATACCTGTATTGATATATTGCCATTGTTGGTCAAATTGTGGGTCATTTGGAATTGCACGATAAGAAATCAAATGATTAAACTGAGCATTAAGCGATTTTGATTTGATAGCATATAAAAATTTATTCTCATCAATCACATTGTTATCAAAAGAAATTTTCCAAATGTTCATCGGTTCGGCAATAATCTTATCTGCTCGAAAATCCACGTCTTTGCCGTTAAATGTTTGAAATCGATTCTCCAAATTTTTAATCTCAATATCATCATTGACATGCACTAGAATTTCTCCTAGAACATGATCGAGCTGCTGCGAAATTCCGTGTCCCAGGATAAAAAATACAAAAGCCAATGATAGGTTCAGTTTCAGTTTCATATAAAGTATTGTTGTGCTATCAAATATACTATATATATGGGATTCAAAGTGTCTTGCAGAATTGTATTTGAAGGAAAAAGTGATTTGTGAAACTGACCTGTTTTGCTAAACAAATTAAAATATTCTATATATAAAAAATTCTACCATGTATTATTCGTTATTTGTCATTAGGTTTCATATATTTGTATTGTTTAATATATAAGTTTAATAACCGAAACTTAAATCTATCATGACAAGGAAACTACACACGCTGGTAATTCTGGCGTTTCTTCTCGTGCCTCAATTGGTTTTTTCGCAAAAAAGTCTAAAGAAAGCCAATAAGCAGTTTGAATTAAAGGCATACGAGTTGGCCATTGCAAATTACATGAAAGTGCTCAATGAAGAAGAGCCCGGTAATTTAGAGTGCATCTACAAAATTGCAGAAGCTTATCGTCTTACCAATCAACCCATTGATGCTATTGGTTGGTATAGAAAAATTTCAAATCTTGGGAAAATAAAACCCGAATATTTCTTGAATTACGCTCATGTTTTGAAGTCAGTTGGAAAATATAGTGATGCTCAAAGGATGTATTTAGAGTATAAAAATACTGATCCAGAAGTTGGAGAACATTTTGCTGCTAGTTGTGATTTTGCAGCTGGATTGCTCAAAACTGCCGAAAAATATGATCTTAACCTGTTTGGTGCCAATACACGCTATTCAGACTTCGGAGTTACTTTTCACAATGGTAAAGCAGTATTCAATACTTTCGCGTACAAAACTAAATCAGATTTAGATCAGGTGGAGAGTGAAATCAGTACTCCTGGAAATAAGCTAGTTTATGCTCAAGAATTTAGACCAAAGTTTCAAGACAATATCCAGGCTCTTTTTAATTCGGAGGACGTAAATAAAAGATTCATCGGTCCAGTTTGTTACAGCGATGATGCTAAAATTGTGGCATATACCAAGAATAGATTTGTTGACGGCCATAGTTTTGTTACCGATGGTGATGTGGATTTAAGCATTTTCTTGGCTGATGCCGAATTTAATGGAAGTTTCAGTGAAGGGGTGCCATTTAAGCATAACGAGCTAGGATACTCAACTGGTTTTCCTTGTTTGGCGTTCAATGGGACTGCTCTGTACTTCGCATCTAATCGTCCTGGTGGATACGGTGGCTTTGATTTATACGTAAGTTATTATAAAAATGATGAATGGTCCTATCCAACGAACTTGGGACCTAAGGTCAATTCTACTGGTAACGAAATAACACCATATTTCGATGATCAAAATTTATACTTTTCTTCTGACTATCATCATGGTTTAGGAGGTTTTGATATCTTCAAAGCTGAAGTAGTCAATGGAGATTGGGATTATCCTATAAACCTAGGGAAAACGATCAATTCTCCATCCGATGATTATTTCTTTGTTATCAATAAAGAGACTAAAGACATGTACTTTAGTTCGAATAGAATTGGAGGGAGAGGTAAAGATGACATATATATCGTAAAAGCATTGGAAGATGAGGACCTAGTTATAGCTCCAACAGAAAATTTGTTTGTTCCTAAAGCAGTATCTCTTAAAGATTTAGCAGAAACTAACACGACGACGACAAATCCTTTGGTTGCAACAGTTTCTCTTAATGAAGAGGAACTTGAAGTCAAAGAAGATGTTGAGATATTAGAGGATGCTGAGATGGAAATTCCGGAGGCACTAAATTTGAAAGATTTATTAAAGGCAAATACTTCTGTAAAAGTTGATTTAAAGGATGCTAGAAAGGTGGCATTTGGTGAGATTATTAAGTCTAGCCCTAGAGTTTATTTTGTTCAAGTGGCTGCATATTCTCGAAGCATAAATGATATGTATCGCTTCAAAAGCTTGGTGCAATTTGGGAATATATACAAAATCCACAAATCTAATTCAACGAAAGTCCGACTGGGATATTATTTGGACGAGTCTGAAGCTCGTGATGTATTAAATCAAGTTAAACGAAATGGGTTCTCAGACGCATTCATTACCAAAGAAAGTTTAAATACCTCCGAAATGGAATTGGCTTTTTCATCTGCTGAGATGAATCAAGGAGACTTTAGGGATAGCTATGACAATTATGCTAATAATGTTTCTGGTACCTATAAAGTACGCCTCGCTTCTTATGAAGATCCAATTTGGTTTGATGTAGGTAAAGTAAAAGATATTGGTAGCATCGAACAATGGACAAAAGGAGCTTGGACAATATTTGTACTAAGCGGTTATAGTAATTTAACTGAAGCCGAATCCGCAAAAAGAAAAGCGATAAATCGTGGGTTTTCAGATGCAACTGTCGTAATAGATAAAGGAGGATATCTGGAAAAATTAGGTTCGAATTAAGAAGAAAATCATATTCAAAATTAAAAGGCATGTTTCGTAAGTTACATGCCTTTTTTACGTTTATGTATTAAAATGATTATCGCAGTACTTATCGATTACATCAGTGAATCCGATCTCCTCGTGAGTCTAATGAATGCATAACTTCGGCCTCAAAGGCCAAATATTCATCCCATCGTTCCTTCACTTTAGTATGATCATTGTAATGCTTGGCTAAATCAAGAAACAATCGGTAATGTCCGGCTTCTGAGACCATAAAAGAGTGATAAAACTCTCTAAGTTCCGGTGCTGATATATGCAGTGAGAGAAGCCTAAATCTTTCACAGGATCGGGCTTCTATCAATCCAGAAATCAATAGTTTCTCCATCAGACGATCTTCTCGCGATCCACCTTTCTTTTGAAAACCCATCAATTTGTTGACATATTCATCTTTTCTTTGAAATCCCAACGTAATTCCACGTTTTTCCATTTCTCGGAGTACCTGCCTGAAATGTCCCCATTCCTCAGTGACGATAGGAGATAATTCCTTAACCAATCTTTCTTTGTCTGGAAAAAGCTGAATAATTGAAATACAGGCAGTCGCCGCTTTTAATTCACAATAGGCATGATCCGTCAATATTTCGCCTAACTCTTTTTCAGCGAGATTAACCCATCTAGGGTCAGTGGGTAGTTGAAGCCCTAGCATTTTACTTATTCTTAGAATTCAAACAACTGATCTGATTCATAAAAAAATCGACTTCATAAATATCATATTCCTCAAAACCAGTTGTCCAGATAAGACCAATCTTATCAATTTCTATTTTACTCATCGTTTTTAGCTGCTCTTTATCCAACAAATACTTTACCTTATAGACGGTGTTTCCTGTGTAAGGTTCAATGGTTCCACGATTTTCTTTTATGCAAGTCAAATGTATATCGCTACCATCTATAAAGTTTATTCTTAACATTGAATTACGCTCAATAGCACCATAATTTTTCTTGGCATCTTTAGACGAAATGGTTATTTCCAAGCCTAAATAATAATAGGCCCCTAATTTTAAAAGATTCGCATTGCAGTTGAGAAAATCTTTGCTCTTAAAAAAGCTTTTAAGTTTAGGGTGAGTATATGAGAAGAATGGCTTGGCAGCAGTCTCTTTTCTATATTTTTTTTGCCTTTCATCCATGCCGTCAAAAAGTATTTCACAATCGTGTATATCGTGATCTATTTTTTCAGACAACTCGAAATGATAATAAGAAATGTCAACTATTTTTACATCATCTTCTTTGAATCCTTTATCAAATCTTTTTCTCATAGTTTTATTGACCTCAGAAACGATTTTACTAGCCTCATCATCATTACTCTTCTTTGCCTTATCTATACGATCTTGATTTTTCTCTAAAATTTTAATATTATCTTTTAATGTGGATAATCGCTCTTTGGTAATATTAATTTCTGTTTGAATATCAGCGCTTTCTACCACTTCATCTGAGTCTTCCGAAATTTTTAATTCTTCCTTTAGAAGTTTTAAGTTATCTTTTGATATTTCATTTTCAACATTAAATTCATTGAGCAAATCTCGAATGTCATATTCAAGTTTTGCAATTTTATCCAAATTGATTTCAGAAATATTAGAATTATTTTCGTCTGGCAATTGGTACGGATTGACTTTGAAGTTTTCGTCACTTACCAAACGTACAAGCTCATTATTCGATTCGGTAGAAACCTCTTCTTTGGATTCGTCATATTTCCAAGAACCGTCGGGGAGTATGATTATTTTTTTTCCATCCTCTGTTGTTATTTTTTTTTGGCTGTAGCCGAATGAAAATATCGCCATAAACAGAGAAAGACATAACAATCTAACTGAAAAGTTATTCATCATTCTATAGGATTTTAGCAAAAATGTCTTTAAACGCCATGAAGATATGACTTTAAGATGAAACAATCTCGTTTTAACTTTATATTAGTGTTCTATTCACCAAAATAATTTCTAATATGTCTATCAAAAGCTTTACTTATTGTCTGATAATTTGTTCAATATTGTCATGTCAAAGTACTCCTAAACCAATGAATTTTGATCAAATTATGGTAAAATATCCTGAAACTAGAAAGGATACTTCTGTAGTGGATGATTATCATGGCAGAATGATAAAGGATCCTTACCGATGGTTAGAAGATGATCATTCTGATGAAACGAAAGCATGGGTAAAAGCACAGAATGAAGTTACTTTTGCGTATTTGGATTCTATAGAATACCGAAACCTTCTTAAAGATAGACTCACCGAACTTTGGGACTATGAAAAATTTGGAACTCCTTTCAAGAGGGGAGATAGATTTTATCAGTTTAAAAATGACGGTTTACAAAATCAAAGTATCTTGTATAGTATGGCAGAGTTAGATGGCGAAGAAAGTATATTCTTAGATCCAAACAAGCTTTCAGATGACGGAACTTCCTCGATTGGCTCAATCTCTTTTAGTGAGAATGGTGAATACATGGCCTATCAAGTATCAGAGGGCGGCTCGGACTGGAGAGTTGTTTCGGTAAAAGATGTAGAAAGTGGGATTGATCTGAATGATAAAATTGAATGGGTTAAATTTTCTTCAATGGCTTGGAGCGGTGATGGTTTCTTTTATAGCAGGTATCCAGCTCCTTCAGAAGGGGATGAGCTATCCGCAAAAAATGAATATCACAAGGTGTATTATCACAAACTAAATACACCGCAATCCGAAGACCAATTAATTTTTGAAGACAAAGAAAATCCACAAACAAATTTTTATACGGCGACAACTTCAGACGAGGATTATTTGGTGATGAGTGCAGTAGAATCCACAAGTGGAAATGCCTTAATGGTCAAACCTTTAAAAGGTGACAAACAAGAATTTATCACCATTATTGATAATTACGAACACGACAGAAGTGTAGTTGATTTTATCAATGGTAAATTATATGTCCTTATTTCAGACGATGCTCCAAATCAGAGATTAGTAGCAATTGATCCTCAAAACCCATCAAAGGAAAACTGGAAGGATGTTATCCCCGAATCTAAAAGTGCTTTGCGAAACATAAGTATCGCTGGAGACAAGATATTTGCGGTCTATTTGGAAAATGCAAGTAGCTCGATCAAGGTATACGATTTCGATGGTAAATTTATTCAAGACCTTGAATTACCTGGTATTGGTAGTGTGGGAGGCATTAACGGTAAAAAAGATGTAAAAGAAGCCTTTTTCAGTTATACCTCATATACGGTTCCCAACTCAATCTATTCATTAAATACCGAAACTTTACAATCTTCACTTTATAAGGCACCAAAAGTTGCCTTCGATTTGGACCAATATGAAACCAATCAAATTTGGTTTAATAGTAAAGATGGTACCAAAGTACCCATGTTTGTTGTTCACAAAAAGGGCTTAAAATTGGATGGGCAACGACCTACTTTGCTGTATAGTTATGGCGGATTTAATATTCCATTAACACCAGGTTTTAGAGTAAGTGTTTTGCCATTGTTAGAAAATGATGGAATCTTTGTAGTCGCTAATATTAGAGGAGGTGGAGAGTTTGGATCGGAATGGCATAAGAGTGGGACCAAAGAAAGAAAACAAAATGTATTTGATGATTTCATTGGTGCAGCAGAACATTTGATCGCTGAAGGATATACCAATTCTGACAGACTGGCGATTCAAGGGGGCTCAAATGGAGGATTATTGGTTGGAGCTTGCATGACGCAAAGACCTGAATTATATCAAGTAGCTTTTCCAGCGGTGGGTGTTTTGGATATGTTGCGTTATCACAAATTTACGATAGGTTGGGCTTGGGCTACTGACTATGGTCGAAGCGATGAGAGTGATGCTTTTGATTATTTAATAAAATATTCGCCTTTACACAATGTTAAAGAGGTGGCATATCCAGCGACAATGGTAACTACTGCGGATCATGATGATCGCGTTGTGCCAGCCCATTCATTTAAGTATATTGCTGAGCTTCAAAACAAACACAATGGGGAGGCGCCAGTATTGATTAGAATAGAAACTTCGGCTGGACATGGGGCAGGTAAGCCTACATCTAAAAGGATAGAAGAGGCAGCAGATATTTTAAGTTTCATGTTGTTTAATATGCAGTATTCCCTGAAATACTAAGTAATCTATGATCGAGTTAATTGCATTTTCGGACATTAAGATTTGGGATGTATTAGATGTCATTATTGTAGCATACCTAATGTATGTTATCTATAAACTTCTTAGAGGTACAATTGCTGTCAATATTTTTGTTGGTGTACTCCTTTTGTATTTAATATATTGGCTCGTAGGCATTTTGGATATGAAATTGTTGTCCCTACTGTTGGGGAAATTTGTTGGGTTCGGAGTCATTATTTTGATCATTATCTTCCAACCTGAAGTCCGAAAATTTTTATTAATTCTAGGGAACAATACGCTCAAAGGGAGATTCAATTTCCTTAGCCATCTCTTTAAAGATGAAAATTCGGCTTTGACCGAAATAGAAGAAAATCATAGGGATGAATTATATAATTCCATGGAATGGCTCAGTAAACAAAAAATGGGTGCACTTATAGTAATTGCACAGACTGGAAGTTGGAAATCATATGCTTCTCAAGGGGTTGAAATTGATGCAGATATTCAAAGACAACTGGTGGAGAGCATCTTTTTCAAAAACTCTCCGTTACACGATGGTGCCATGGTCATCGTCGGACAAAGAATCAAAGCAGTAAGTGCTATTTTACCAATTAGTCAAAAAAAGAATTTAGAAGAGGATTTGGGATTAAGACATCGCGCCGGTATCGGTGTGACTGAGCTCACTGACGCCTGTTCGTTTATGGTTTCTGAAGAAACTGGTGAAATTTCAATGGCGGTTGATGGAAATTTAACGAGAAATTTGTCTGAAGAAACAATTAAAGCCGCGTTGGGAAAGTACCTATAATTCACATTTCCTTAAATGTTTGAGCTTGATTTATTTTATATCTTCGTCCCAAAATTATATTCATGGAAAAGGTACTCTCCTTTATCGATCAAAATAAAGACCGATTTTTAGAAGAATTATTGGAAATACTCAAAATTCCTTCGATCAGTGCTGATCCTGCTTACGCTAAAGAAGTTCGAAGGACAGCAGAATATGTTGAAGAAAAATTAATCGCTGCAGGTGCTGATGATGTCAAGATTTTTGAAACAAAAGGTCATCCGATAGTTTTTGGTCAAAAGATAATCGATGCATCTCTTCCTACTATTTTAGTTTACGGTCACTATGATGTTCAACCTCCTGACCCTCTTGAATTATGGAATTCTGGTCCCTTTGAACCCGTCATCAAAAAGACCGATATTCACCCTGATGGTGCTATTTTTGCCAGAGGCGCCTGTGATGATAAAGGGCAAATGTACATGCATTTAAAAGCCTTTGAAGCCATGTATTCTGAAAATGAGCTTCCCTGTAACGTTAAGTTTATGCTGGAAGGAGAGGAAGAGGTGGGTTCCGAACATCTAGAACCCTTTTGCAGAGACAATGCCGAAATGCTTTCTTGTGATGTTGTTTTACTTTCTGATACTTCAATTATTGCCAATGATGTTCCCTCAATAACTACTGGATTACGGGGATTGAGTTATTTAGAAGTAGAGGTTTGTGGTCCTAACAAGGATCTTCACTCTGGTGTCTATGGAGGGGCAGTAGCCAATCCGGTAAATGTATTGTGTGAAATGATTGCGTCGCTAAAAAATGAAGATAAATCAATTGCAATCCCAGGATTTTATGATGATGTTGTTGTCGTCTCGGAGGACGAAAGGGGAGAAATGAATAAAGCACCGTTTTCGATTGAAGCATATAAAAACTCTTTAGGGATTAAGGCAGTCGAAGGTGAAAAAGGATACACCACATTAGAACGTACTTCCATTCGACCAACTTTAGATGTAAATGGAATTTGGGGAGGTTATATCGGAGAAGGAGCAAAAACCGTTTTACCATCAAAGGCATTTGCAAAAATAAGCATGAGATTGGTTCCTAATCAGGATCCTGACAAAATAACTCAAGCCTTTCAAAATCATTTTGAATCAATAGCTCCTGACAGCGTACAAGTGACTGTCACTCCTCATCATGGCGGTATGCCTGCGGTTACACCCACAGATACACCCGAATATGAGGCGGCAAAATTGGCATTAAATAAAACTTTTGGAAAAATGCCGATACCTGTTCGATCAGGAGGAAGTATTCCTATTGTTTCCTTATTCGAGGAAGTGTTTGGAGTTAAATCTGTGCTTCTAGGATTTGGTTTGAATAGTGATGACATACATTCGCCAAACGAACATTATGGCTTATTCAACTATTACAAAGGGATAGAAACGATTCCATATTTCTATCAATATTATTCCGATTTGAAAAGTAACTAATTAAATAAATAAATTTTTCACAATGAAAAAATATGCAGCTGCATTCTTTTTGACCTTTATTTTCCTAACTGCAAACGCGCAAGAGACTATGAATGAAAAAGACAAATTAACATACGCCCATGGGATTATGTTGGCCAAAGAATTACAAAGCCAGAAATTAACAGATATCAATATGGATAAGTTAATGGAGGCCGTAAATGATTACAAAAATGGGTCGTTAAAGATCACTGAAGCCGAAGCGATGAAATTATTGAATGATTATAATACCAAAATGATGGCTGCTGAAGGAGAAGCTTTCTTGGCAGAAAATGGAAAAAGAGAAGGAGTCATTACCACAGACAGTGGACTTCAATATGAAATTCTTAAATCCGTAGAGTCAGGACCATCTCCTACTTTAAGTAATGAAGTTAAAACTCATTACCACGGGACTTTAATCGATGGGACTGTTTTTGATAGTTCTGTTGATCGAGGCGAACCAATTTCTTTTCCCTTGGCAAATGTAATTAAAGGATGGCAAGAGGCATTGCAATTGATGAAAGTAGGTGAGAAATTTAAAGTTTATTTACCATACCAGTTGGCTTATGGAGCGAGAGGTGCTGGAGCACAAATCAAACCTTACGCTGCCTTGGTTTTTGAAGTAGAGTTATTAGGAATAAAATAATGAGAATTGATGTCATTTCAGCAATTCCAAAATTGTTGGAGAGCCCGTTTAATCATTCCATTTTGCAACGAGCGCAAGATAAAGGAATACTGCAAGTAGAAGTACATGATTTACGGGATTTTGGCGTTGGTAAATCAAGACAAATAGATGATTATCAATATGGCGGCGGAGCAGGTATGGTTATGATGATCGAACCTATTCTGCGCTGTATTGATCATCTAAAGGCAGAAAGAAAATATGATGAAGTCATATTTTTAACACCAGATGGTATTACATTCGATCAATCCAAAGCAAATTACCTATCACTCAAAAAAAATATTATCCTCCTTTGTGGTCATTACAAAGGGATCGACGAGCGTCTGAGAAAGAACGTAATCACAAGTGAAATATCAATAGGGGATTATGTGTTGTCGGGAGGAGAATTAGGCGCTGCGGTAGTAGTGGATGCGATTGGAAGACTATTACCTGGAGTGTTAAATGATGAAACCTCAGCATTAACAGATAGTTTTCAAGATGGTCTTTTGGCTCCGCCTGTTTATACACGACCAGCCGATTTCAATGGTTGGAAAGTACCAGATGTGCTGTTAAGTGGTAATGATCGCAATATTGAGGAATGGCGTTCTCAAAAATCACTTGAAAGAACTAAAAAAAGACGTCCTGACTTATTTTGATTCTACCAACATAAAAAAGAGATTTTTTGTGTTAAATATTGTGTCATTAGACAGTTTTTAACGTCTTTATTGTAGTTTTAAGCCGTTTTTAACACGCTAACACTTACATTATCAGAATAATATTGAAAATATTCTTGTTCTCTCTACTGGCATTGGTATACACTTCCTGTGGTAAATGCTATAATGAAAGTGAATCTTTTGAAGGCTTCGATCTCGCTGTTGTTGATAATTTAGGCAATACTCTACTAGGTCAGAATAATAGATATGATATTAATGATGTTCATCTTATGATTGATGAACTAGATCTTATCTATGGATATTACAAAGCCAACGAAATCTATTATTTTCTCGTCGATTATGGTCAATTACAGCCTGGGGATTATTCAGGATATTTAGAATTGCGAGAGAATGAAACTATTCCGGTTACACTAAATTTGACATGGGAAGAAGATACATGTTTCCCTCATAACGATCTTTCTAAACTCAATTTTGAAGGTGAAGACTATGAAGTTGATGAAGAGTATAAAGTTCATATCATAAAATAGTTTTTTTCTTCGTTTAGCTTCTACATTAAATTATTGCGCATTTTGAAGCTATCAGTTTTATATTCATTTTTTTATTATTGTCTATTTAGAACAGAACTTCTCAGAAGTTTTATCTCATTTATTCTACTTTTTGTATTAATCCAAAAACCACTGATTGGTCAAGAAAGTCTAGGACTTTCAGAAGGAAGATATGTGAGTACAAATGCATTATTCGTTAATCCAGCCTTGTCTGGTATGTCTGATTTGAACTGGGATGTTCAATTGGTTTCTTTTCACGCTTTCGCGAATACAGATTACGGTCAGATAACAAAGACTAATGCTTTTGATTTTTTAATGAACATAGAAGAATTACAACTTATATTAAACCCAAATGAAATCAATGAATCAAACGAGAATCACTCAGTGGTTTTTGATCAAAACGGGGGTGATAAATTTGCGAGTGGGTTAGTAACGCTTCAAGGTCCTTCTTCTTATTTTCCTCTCAAAAAGGACTTTAAACTTGGATTCTTTACAGAATTGAATCTGATCGGAGATAACCAAAATATTCCCGAAGGTCTAGGAGCTTACGAATTATGGGATGACATGGATGAAATAGTTTATAACCTAGGAAAAACACAAGCTAATATCATGGCTTGGAGTGAAATAGGACTTCATCTAAGTAAAACTTTTGATGGACTCGGAGAACAAACTTCTTTGGGTGTTAATGCGAAGTATCTTTTGGGGTTTGAATCGTTGAGTGCTCAATTAAATACAGATCAGGAATACTACTCTCTCGGTGATTCTATAATTGGAAACGGCCCTGGACAAGCTCAATTATCTTTGACCAACAATAATCTTGTCAATAATGATATGAAACTTGCGGTAAATGGTCATGGTTTCGGTATCGACTTTGGCATAAGCACTAGAATTGGAGAAGATCAACTTGGATTTTCAATTTTAGATTTTGGATTTATACATTTTGGTTCGAATGCTGATCAGTATACTTATACCTTAAACAATTCAAGCTTGATTGAACAATCTGATTATCTCGATGAAGATGAGGTTCAAGGTGTTTTGGACCAAATCAATACGGATTTGTTAAATAACTATCAAGAAGGCTTTAAAATGTGGTTGCCCTTGGGACTGAGTCTACAATACGATAAAAAGTTCTCAGAAAATCTATATGTTAATGCAACCGTGGTACAACGAATTCCGCTCAAGCAAAATATGCTTCGAAGAAATAATTTGCTAGCAATTACGCCCCGATTTGAACATAAGTGGTTCAGTATTATGTTGCCAACTAGTGTCTATAATTATAGTAAATTCCACCTAGGAATGGCAGCACGTCTAGGATTCTTGACTTTTGGATCCGATAATGTCAATAGTCTTTGGGGGAAGAGAGATTTTAGTGGTACAGATTTTTACGCTAGTTTTAGGATTTTTCCATTTTCATTCAATAGAGAAGTAAAATCAGGATGTGAATTTTATTAATTCTAAAAATGATGTGATGATTAAAGGTAATGCCATGGTTCCATCTAGCCATAAGGTATAATAAGTATCAGATTTGTTTTCTGATGAAAAATTGATGAACACCCCAGCAATTATATAACTAAGCATTCCAGCAAAAGAATAGGAATTGAATCCTACGGTTATCAAAAGTATTCCACCGGTGGTAGTTAAAAGAAATAGGCTTAGAATTTTACTATTCCGAACTCCTAGTCCATGTACCAGAGTTTTTACCTGGTTTAACCGGTCAGTTTTTATGTCCCGAATATCAAAAGGTATCGTAATTGCAAAAATGAAAAAGGCCCGTTCGATAAATAGAAAACTATATTCTAGTATAGAAATCTCCTTTGTTGAATGCGGTATAGAAAAACTTATCCAAGACCATACGACAGCAACCAGAAATATTTTAATATAATGAAAGTCTCTTATACGTTTTTTTCCGATCAAAGGAATGGCATACAGGCCTGATAAAAAAATAGGAAGGATCAATTTGATTTGCAATGATCTTTCAAATTGCAAGAAACATAAGGTGCTTCCAATCAGACCAACCAAGGCATAAAAGAATATGTGCTTACGATAGGATTCTATAATGTCAAATCGATCATTTTTTGGAGCTTCTTGGGTTTTTCGAATTCCTATTGCTCGATGAACAGCGTACAAAAGTAAGGTGCTGCTGAAAACGAAGAGCAAATAGGCATAATCAATGATCAGTTGATGTACTCGATAAGTGTACAGAGTTAAGGCTGTAGCAGCCAATGCAATATGCAGATTGCTATATAAATAAAAGTTCAGAAGTTTTCTGCCGAAATTCA
>JAHDCZ010000159.1 GCA_020629615.1 Saprospiraceae bacterium | reverse complement strand
CAACAAAAAAAGGGCTGCATCAGATGCAGCCCTTTTTGAAATTATAATCCCATGAACATATTCTATTTAATAAAACTTGAAGTAACCAGCTTCATCGTCTTATTTTCAAACTCTTATATAAATAATAACTCAATTTTGTCAATCTAGTGATGCTCTTGAAAACCGTTGAAAGAAAGTTGCATAAATGCTATCATTACTATGCAACTTTCTTCAACGAGTATAATCCCATGAACATATCCGTTTTTATAAACTTTCTCTTCAGAAAGCTTCTCTTTCTACACTTTGTCTTCTTCACAATACAAACATAATCTATGTTGACGCATGCAGAAAGTACAAAAAACTAGTTTTGTTATATATTATTTATTTTAATATGTATGAGATCACATAAAACTCATTGAATAACAGCATTTTACAACACATCTCTTGGTTATTTTGTTCTAATTAAAACAACAATAAAGTCCAAAAAAACTGAATATTTTTTAATTTTCGAGCTAAAAAGGGCTCTGATATGCCGGATTATTCACAATACTTGTATCGGTAAGCGTCTTTAAAAAAGCAATCATCGCTGCTTTTTCTTCTTCATTAAATCCTAATTCAAGAATTAAAGGATCTCGATTTGGAGAAAGGTGCCCTCCAGAATTATAATGATCAAAGACCTCCTCTAATGTCGCAAAACGACCATCATGCATATAGGGTGCTGTTAACTCAATATTTCTCAAACTGGGAGCTCGAAATTTACCATTATCCAAATTTATTCCCGTTACCATTCCATGACCTAAGTCTTCAAAATCATCCAAGGTAGCAGCAGCATCCAAACCATTGTTAAAATATTCATTTACTCCAAATAATGGCGCATTGTGACAATGATTGCATTCGGCATCCTTTAATTGATCGTTGACATCAAAAAACATATCAAATCCCAAAAGCTCCTGGTCCGTAAACGCATCTACATTTGCCAAGACTCGGTCCCATTTAGAATTGGGCGAACTTACCAAGGATCTTTCAAACTGCGCAATGGCTTTGGCCGCTAATTCCTTCGTGATTTCCTCTCGACAAACTATCCCGAATGCCTCCCGAAACATTTTTGGATACCTATCGCTTTCGCGAAGTTTGTTTTCGACATTGGGCCATTTATTATGCAATTCAATAGGATCTTCTACCGGCAACAACGCTTGTTCTTCTAGGGTACTCACTCTTCCATCCCAAAATAAACCATTAAAAAAATAGGCCGAGTTTAGTAAACTCATCGAACTTCGAGTTCCTGCAACTCCGTCAATACCCGTACTGACAGCCAAGTTATCGGTAAAACTTCCCGAAGGCAAATGACAGGAAGAACACGACATTGTTCCGTCGCCAGAAAGGATGGTATCATAAAATAGAAATCTTCCAAGCTCCACTCCTTCTCTCGTCATTAAATTATCTTCTGGTTGTTCAAATTGCGGAAAAGTGGGTGGAACCTCAGGAATAAAATATTCAGGATTATATGGATACATTTCCAAATCCTGTTCATCACATGGTTCACAAAAACATGACAAAATCAAGAACGGAATCACAAATATGACAGAGTACTTCTTCACACTTCAATTTACAATTAATTAATACTAAAACTATTCATCGTATTGGCTTTCATCTTATTAATAATGTCTTCTTTACTATCCAATTCAAAATTCACCCCCCATAACCACTGCTCGTAATCAACTTGTAAGGGTAAATAAAAATTTACTCCTCGTGTAGCCATAGTATCGACATCAAATTCAAAATGTCGTATAACATCGTCACCGACAAACGTATACGATGAGGTATCCATCATCATTTTATTACCTATGGTGAACTGAGCCTGAATGAATCCATCTTCCAAACTTACAAACAGAGAGTCCGAGGATTGAAAAACATGACTTTCATCCAAACTGCTAATATCAAAATGATTAAGTGTATCATCTAATCCAACAGAAAATCGCAACTTTGTAAAATTCTTCTCAGGTTGGACAAATTCTCCAATATCAAAATTAATAAGAGGCTTTCGAACCAAGACAACATCATCTTTTGTGCTAACGGATTCCAAATTCCCTGCTAACAAACTATTCCCCGAAATTTTATCATTGATATAACTTATTTCTCCATCTTCTGATTCTAAAGAAACATCAGAAATAAAAAATATAGCACGTGGCAGGCAGTATTCTTGATTGAGCGCATTCAGATAAATACTATCCTCTGAAAACAACTCCTCTCCTACTTTTTGACTGATAGTAAGGAAAAGATTTGGATAACGACAACAATCGGTCACATCTTCATCACAAGTCTCATCCGCTGTTACTGAATAATTGACAGCTAGAACATCTTGACAGCCCTTAATGGGTTCATAACATGAAACAAATATCAGGCACAATCCCAAGAATACAAAAACACAATATTTACTTGCTTTGCTTAGCATGATCCTCCATTAATCGTTTGATCGTATTTTTTACTTGAATAGAAAATTCTTTATCCATAATCCAATGATAATAGGGCTTGTCCTTGGATAAGACTTCAACGACAGATTGTCCCATGTATTTTCCAAAATTAAAATTGATAACTCCATGACGATCTCTTTTCAATCGTTGTGTCACATCTACGATATTCATATCGTTTGTAAAATCACTAATCGCTTGCATGTCATTTCTGATAGGCTCCTCATGTGTGTATCCATCCCCATCAACCCAATCGACTCCTTGATATTTATCCAATTGTCCTTTTAGAACGTCTGCGGTTGCTTTTACATCAGCTAGGGCGTCATGGGCATTTTCCATCTCTTTTCCACAATAATAAGAATAAGCCGCTTTTAAAGTACGAGGCTGCATCTTGTAAAATATTCTTTGCACATCAATAATCCTTCTTTTGTCTGTATCAAATGCAATACCAGCCCTGTGAAACTCTTCCATCAACATGGGTACATCATAACGTATTAAGTTATAACCCGATAAATCAGAATCACCAATAAAATCAAAAATCTTCTGAGCCACTTGTTCAAACACGGGTTTATTCTTCAACTTATCAGGAGTGATTCCATGTACGGCCATGGCCTCTTCCGATATAGGCATCGCTGGATTAATCAACATTTCCAACTCTATCGGTTCACCACCATCCTTTGGGTATTTAATAAGCGCAATTTGCACAATTCTATCCCTTAAAACATTTAATCCCGTAGCTTCCAAATCAAAGAAAACCAAATCACGATCCAAATTAAATTCCATATTACTTTTTTAAGTATTTGTCAAATCCATTGGTATAACGAAAATCCAATGTATCATTGTTGTTATAAATAAAATAGGCCTCCACATTTTCAAGCGAGTTTATAAACTCAAAACCTTCCTCCAAGCCCATCACCATACACGTGGTTGCGTAGGCATCAGCGAGCATGCAAGTTTCGGCTACGACCGAAACACCCAATAATTTCGAGATCTCCGGAAAACCAGTGGTCGGATTAATGGTATGACCATATTTTTTTCCATTCACATTGTAAAAGCTGCGATAGTTCCCAGAACCGGCCATCGATCGATCACCCAATTGTGCCAATGCGACCACTTGATTCAAAGGACCGTTATCGAGGGGTTCTGTAATCCCAATTACCCAAGGCATACCCTTATCATTATTTCCACTTACTCTTACTTCTCCACCGATTTCAATCATGTAATTAGTCACCTCATTTGCCTCCAAATACTCCGCAATTTTATCAACTCCATATCCTTTAGCGATCGCATTAAAATCTAGTTTTACTCGATCATCTTTTTTAATGACTTTGCGACTTTCGTCGAATATTTGAATCTCTATTAAATCAAAATTGACATATTCCAAAATATCATTGACTTCAGTGGAGTCGGCATTTTCTTGTTTCTCTTTATTCAAATTTCCAAGTCCCCAATAATTCAGCAAGGGATAAACGGTAGGATCAAATGATTTTTCACTTTCAAGATGTACCTTTTTAGCACAATTAAAGACCTCAACAAAGTATTCATTGGGGAGCTGTAAAATATACTCACTCTTAGACGCATTGAACTTTGAAATCTCCGAATCTTTGATATAAGTAGACATACTTTGATTAATCTCGATTAAAAGAGCATCAATCTCTGTCTGATAATTTGTATCTCCCAAATATTTGATGATATATTTCGTACCCATCGTAGGTCCCGTGACGATCTTATAATTTTCTTGTGGCACACAAGAAATCATCACCAATATCATTAATGCTCCAGCCAATCTTTTTAAGATCATATTATCCCTTCTGCTTTCGCCTCTTCAGAATAACCATGCAGTTGAACTGGCTTATTTTTGCTTCTTAATTTCATGTTCAAGAATTCAACACCTAATGCAAAGGCAATCGCAAAATACAAATAACCTTTTGGGACTGCACCAATCTCAGAACCAAACAGACTCAAATGTCCTAAATGTCCTCCTTCAAGAATTAACATAAAACCAATCAATATCAAAAAGGCCATTCCTAACATTTGGATGGTTGGATGTTCGTTCACAAATCGACCGACAGGAACGGCAAATAACATCATAATAATTACCGAACCGACAACTGCAATAATCATAATTGGTAGCGCTCCCTCTATTCCGTTAGTCATACCAACAGCCGTTAGGATAGAATCAAAGGAAAAAACAATATTGATGAGGGTAATTTGAAATATTGAATTAGCTAAAGTCGATTTCTTTTTTTGACCATCTAAGCTTGTGTGACCTGCACCTTCTAGTTTATGATGGATTTCAGTGACACTTTTATACAAGAGAAACAATCCCCCTGCGATAAGAATTAGACTTTGACCAGAAAATGCCCCTTCCAGCCAACTAAGATGAAAAGAAATCCATGGCTTTTCCATTGCAATCAACCAAGAAATACCAAATAGTAATACAATACGCAATGCCATGGCCAGAATCAAACCAATTTGTGTTGCCTTTTTTTGTTGCTCTTTGGGCAAGCGACCCGATTCTATGGATATAAAAATAATGTTATCAACACCCAACACTATTTCTAAAAAAGTCAGTGTTAACAAACTTAACCAAACCTCAGTACTTGCAAAGTCTGGCATTGTCATCAGAGAAAAAAACATAATAGCGAAGGTATTATTTAGTAATACCGTAAAATTATCAAAACAATCTCATTGTC
>JAHDCZ010000158.1 GCA_020629615.1 Saprospiraceae bacterium | reverse complement strand
ATGGAATGAGCAATTTATATCATCACGATCCAGAGCGATTTGATGCCAAAGGAGGGCCAGATGCCTCGGTACCCTTTAGTACCATTTTTACAGGAATGATGTTGGTACAGCTATTTTATTGGGGCACCAATCAGGCGATTATTCAAAGAGCTTTAGCGGCTAAAAACTTGAAGGAAGGACAAAAAGGATTGCTCCTAGCTGCCGTATTTAAAATCTTGGGACCACTCATTTTAGTGATTCCTGGAATGATTGCTTACGTGATATTTAGTGGAGATTTGGAAAATGCTGATCAAGCGTACCCTATGCTTGTACGTAAGGTGATGCCCGTGGCACTCCTTGGATTCTTTGCTGCGGTGTTGTTTGGTGCAATTTTGAGTTCATTTAATAGTGCGTTGAATAGTTCGGTCACTTTATTTGGTTTAGATATTTACAAGCAACATATTAATAAGGATGCCACTGAACAACAAGTAGTAAAGGCTGGAAAACAATTCGGTATTTTGCTAGCGGTGTTATCGATGTTTGTCGCTCCGTTTATTGCTAATGCACCGGATGGATTGTTTGGTTATTTACAAGAGGTAAATGGCTGTTATAGCATTCCGATTTTAACGATCATTGTGGTAGGCTACTTGACCAAATTTGTACCTGCTATTGCTGCAAAAGTTGCCATAATCTTGGGTGCTGTTTTATATTCTATTAGTCAGTTTGTGATTAAACCGGACATTCATTTCTTACATGTGATGGCTATTTTGTTTGTGATGAACGTTGCGATCATGTTGGTTATCGGTATGATCAAGCCAAGAAAAGAGGCATTTGTTTTACCATATTCTGAAGAAGTAGAAATCACTCCATATCGATATGTCATACCTGTTGGTTTAGCTATTGTGTTAATTGTTATTTCAACTTATTTCATTTTTACTTAGGAAAACTCGGACCTAAATTAAGTCATTATGTCTTTAGCGACTTACGTCGAAAACTAAAGATGTGTTTTAAAAAATAAATGAATTTATGAATTGCATATTACTACATGAGAGAAAAGCCAAAACATGTAAAATTTCAAAATAAAAATAATGCCTTATTTGACATTGTCGGAATCAAGGAAGTTTTAAACCGTAAAAATTTAGATCATTCTCCAGAAGAATCTCACAAAGTTGATTTCTTTATTATCATTTTGATCGAAAAGGGGCAAGGTCATCATACTATTGACTTTTCCAATTACGAATGCAAGCCAGGCACCCTTCTAACCATAAGAAAAGATCAAATACATAAATTCATTAAACATCGTACTCTAGATGGTACCTTATTAATTTTTACTCATGATTTTTTGGTTCATTATCTAGAGGAGATGGAGAATCAAAAAACTTTACTCCTATTCAATGAGCAACTTGGTGATCCCAAAATACAGTTAACATCTTCCCAATTTGTTCGGATTAAGGAGATTTTTGAACGTATGAAACATGAATATTTCAAACTTCATGACAATCATTCATTAAGTATTATTCGGAGTGAATTACATATTTTAATTACTAAACTTTTTCGTATTAAATCGAAGAAGGAAGAATTTAATCTAGAGAAAAAATATCTCAAAGAATTTATCCAATTTCAAAACCTGGTTGAGCAACATTCTCTTATAAAGTTCAAGGTCACTGAATATGCTAAAGAAATGAATATTAGTACCAAAACACTGAATACTGTTTGCAAAAGTATTGTGAACAAAACAGCTAAAGAGTTTGTGGATGAAGTCAGAACTCACCAAATTAAACGCTTATTAATCAATACCAAATTGTCTGTGAAAGAGATCGCCTATCATGCTGGCTTTGAAGATCCAAGTAATCTTTATAAATATTTTAAACGCCAGACACAATTCACTCCTGAACAATTCCGGGCGGCAAATTAACATTTTCCCATTTTTACAGTCTTAGTGATTTTTTTTATAGTGATTTAAACTGAATCTACCCATAAATTTGAAGTGAGTAATGATACTCTATTATTAATACAAATACTTCAAATATATATTTATGGGAATTAAAAAATTAAGTAGAGTTGAAAGTAAATTATACGCGCTTCACAATGATGCAAAGAAAGACATTATGCGTGTGGGTCCAAGAATTGTAAAATCAATTTTTCGCCCAATTCAACCAAAGGACTTTGAAAACCTCTATCTGCCAATTTCGCAATCCCAAGGAAACTCGCTAAGAAACATCATCTTAAAAAACGATTGTAAACACATTGTCGAGTTTGGTACTTCATTTGGAATCTCAACAATTTATTTAGCTGACGCCGCTCGACAAATTGGAGGCAATGTTATTACCACAGAAATTCTTAAAAGCAAAGCCGAAAAAGCGCATAAAAACATTTCAGAAGCAGGACTGATTGATTACGTTGATATTAAAATTGGTGATGCCTTAAAGACTTTAAAGGAACACAAAGAACCAATTGACTTCCTTTTTCTCGATGGTTGGAAAGATCTCTACTTGCCATTATTTAAAATGCTCGAACCTCGTTTTCACCCTTCCACATTAATCTATGCTGACAATATGGACATGGTAGGAACTAAATTCTATGCAAATTATTTAGCCGCAAAAAATGATATGTATTATTCTGAAGTTGTAGACCAAGGCAAAGCATTTCTTACCAGATTGAAATAAAAAATTTACTAGTTATTCATATTATATAAATCAAAAAAATGAGACTTATAAAATTTTTCGGAATCCTCATACTGACACTAACTATAGGTGCTTGTAATGATGGTTCCAATTTATCAAAATCAAAAATAGAATCAAAAATGGAGTTATCAAAAAAAGCAAAAGCAATCGCTGTCTTAGAAAGCTTAGAGACAGGTTCCAAAGAGCCAATAGCTTATATCAATCCGAACAAGTACATCCAGCACAATCTTTCGGTTGGTGATGGATTAGAAGGATTTGGTGAAGTAATCAAACATGCGCCTCCTCAAGGGTTTAAAGCAAAAGTTATTCGTGCATTTGAAGATGGAGATTTTGTATTTACTCATACTGAATACGATTTCTTTGGACCCAAAATTGGCTTTGATGTTTTTCGGTTCGAAAATGATTTAATCGTTGAGCATTGGGATAATTTAATCGAAGTTCAACCTGCGAATCCAAGTGGACGAACTCAAACCGATGGCGCAACCGATATAACAGATATTGATAAAACTACAGAGAATAAAAATATTGTTAAATCTTTTATTGATGATGTACTGCTTAATCATCAAAATGAAAAAATTACTGATTATATCAATCCTACTAAATATTTACAACATAATCCAGTGGTGGCGGATGGCCTAGATGGTTTTGGGGCCGCAATGAAATACTTTGCTGAAAATAATTTAGTGATGGAATATACCAAAACGCACAAAGTATTAGGAGAAGGAAATTTTGTCCTATCAATGAGTGAGGGGAAATTTGGAAAAGGAGAGCATACATCCTTTTATGATTTGTTCCGACTAGAAAACGGAAAAATTGTAGAGCATTGGGATGTTATATCAACCATCCCTTCTGAATCAGAATGGAAAAACAAAAATGGAAAATTTTAAACATCTCAATACGAGAATCATAATTATAATTTTAACAATAAACTTTTGTTTATACGCGTGTACGCCAAATCAAAAATCATGAAACCATATGATATTGAGGCAACCACCTTCCAGTACAATTCAAATTTGGATGCCAAAACATTTTGGGAATGAGATGCCGAAATTGCGTCAGATTATACCAATAAACAAATTGGTTATATCAGTAGAGAAAGTGGATATTCCGTAAAGGAAAATGAAGTTATTGAGGTCGTCTTTCTGATTACGCAGCCATGATTAGTAGTGCTACTATGAGAATGGCAAGATATGCTGTTCAGTAAGACATTGGTAGTCAAAAAATTACTAATTACAAAGCTATTCTGGCAAGGGATGGCTTTGTAATAAATTTGATTTTCTTATGTTGAATGAATACAATCAATTTTTAAATTATGGTGATCATTGCATTAAAGATTGTAACTTTTCATAAAGTAAAGTCCCTCTTAAAACCAAGTGATCCAAGCCATCAACATATAGCGTAATGCCACTCGTATATGATGATAATGGGCTACTCAAAAACATGACCGCATTGGATACATCCTCGACTGTACCAAGACGTTTCATGGCATTGGCGGCAGTGATTTCTTTTAAAAATTCTTTAATCGGATCGGCATAGGTATCTAATCCAGAAGATTTGATAATTCCTGGAGCGATTGCATTGATTCTTATATTGTATTCTGCCCATTCTTGTCCGAGAGACTTAGTTAAATTTTCTACACCTGCTCTTGCGGCGCCGGTGTGCGCCATTCCAGGAACTCCGCGAATAATAGAAGCAATGATATTGACAATATTTCCACTTTTTTGCGGAATGAAAAAAGTATTGGCCATGATTTGAGACATGTAAAATGTACCATTCAAATTATTATTGATGACAGCTGCCCAGCCGTTTTCACTAATCAAATTAGCAGGTGCAGGAAATTGCCCTCCAGCATTATTGACCAATATATCTAAACGTCCAAAATCATTTTTTATCTTATTGGCCAAGGATTTGATATCGTCTGTCTTACGAATATCGCAGGCTTGATAATTACATGTTCCAAATTGAGAAAGTTCTTCACAAGCCGTTTTAAGTAAAGTTTCTTTTCTTGAGATAATCATTACTTTGGCTCCTAGTTCGAGGTATTGTTTGGCGATACCGTAACCGATTCCACTTCTTCCTCCCGTGACGAGGACTACTTTGTCTTTGAAGAGATTTGAATTATACATGTATTTTGTTTTAATCATGACTAAGATAGAATAAATATGCCGCTCCTTTGGATCTATGGATTCGGATTTAGGAGGATTGCCGGTATGGTGTGTCGCGATGCGGATATTGGGTTTCGTTGAGATTGGGCAATTTAGTTTAGATATTTTATTTCCTTCTCGCGTGAGGTGTCTGGAAGGAACGACCAAAGGGAGTTGTCCCAACATTTCTTGGGACGGAGCAAAGCGAACCCTGTAAGGGACCGACCCGTGGGCGGATTTTGGTGTGTAGCGGTCACGCCCAAATCATTGAAAAACTCCAAAATTCTTGCATCGGATTGATTCAATAAAGTGTAAGAAAAAGACCGCTTAATTTCACTATTCCGATTGACCATCGTTTCTTTGTA
>JAHDCZ010000157.1 GCA_020629615.1 Saprospiraceae bacterium | reverse complement strand
CAGAATTTATGAATTACAACCCTGATGATATGCATTGGATGGCAAGAGATCGATTTTATCTTGATGCGGGTCATATGTCTGCAATGTTGTACTCAACGCATGCCCTGTTAGGAAATTATTCGATGGATGATTTATCCAATTTTAGACAGTGGGGCAGCGTAACTCCAGGTCACCCTGAAGTTGATGTTCAGCGTGGAATTGAAAATACTTCGGGTCCTCTTGGCTTGGGACATGCATTCGGTGTTGGAGCTGCTATTGCCGAGCGATTTTTGGAATCTCGTTTCGGAGATGTTGTGGAGCACAAGACCTATCTATATATTTCTGACGGTGGAATTCAAGAGGAGATTTCTCAAGGAGCTGGACGAATTGCTGGTTATCTGGGCTTAGGTAATATCATCATGTTTTACGATGCTAATGATATTCAACTTTCGACGGAAGTCGATGATGTAACCAGCGAAGATACCGCCAAAAAATATGAAGCTTGGGGTTGGCATGTGGTGACCATAGTGGGTAATGATCATGAAGCCATCCGAGGAGCATTAAAAGCATGTAATGAAGAAACGGATCGCCCTTCTTTAATTATAGGAAAGACAATTATGGGGAAAGGAGTGGTCAAAGAAGACGGTTCGAATTATGAAGGGGAGGTCGAACTCCATGGAAAGCCTTTAAGTAAATCCAATGCATCTTATGAACAAACGATAAAAGGACTAGGTGGTGATATAGATAATCCATTTGTGATTTTTGATGAGGTCAAAGAGTATTATAAAAATGCATTAAATGCAAAACGTTTGGCTTTCGCCGAAAGGGAAACCAAGTATAAAAAATGGGCTGCTGAAAATCCAAGTTTAAGCAGAAAATTGGAAAGTTTTTTCAATAATGAAAAAGTAGCAATTGACTGGGAAAGTATCAATCAAAAGGAAAATACTGCAACTAGAAATTCTTCTGCAGCCGTGTTGGATCACTTTGCCGATCATATCGAAAATATGATTGTGAGTTCGGCCGATTTATGTAACAGTGATAAAACAGAGGCCTTTTTGAAAAAGACTGGTGCTTTTAAGCGTGGTGATTTTTCTGGAGCTTTTTTACAGGCGGGAGTAGCGGAGTTGACTATGGCGGCATTAAGTATCGGAATGGGCTTGCATGGTGGCGTAGTTCCAGTTTGTGCAACTTTCTTTGCTTTTTCTGATTATATGAAACCCGCAATTCGGGTGGCTGCCTTGATGGAACAGCCAGTCATTTTTATGTGGACGCATGATGCATTCAGAGTAGGAGAGGATGGGCCAACACACCAACCGATTGAACAAGAAGCACAACTACGGCTGTTAGAAAAGTTGCAAAATCATAGTCATAAAAACAGCCTATTGGCACTTCGTCCTTGTGATGCTAGTGAGACAACCGTCGCTTGGAAAATGGCGTATGAAAACAAAGATACTCCTACGGGTCTAATTTTCTCAAGACAAAACGTGCAGGATGTACCTGCCATGGGATCAAGTAGACTTCAAGAAGCCATGCAAGCCGAACGAGGGGCTTATGTTGTCAAAGATTGTGAGGGCACGCCCGATGTTATTTTGATTGCCAATGGCTCGGAAGTTTCAACATTAATTGATGGATCTAAACTTTTGAATGATATAAAGCTTCGGGTAGTATCGGTTCCAAGTGAAGGAAGATTTAGATCCCAAAATAAAGAGTACCAGAATGAGATATTAATACCAGGTGTTCCTAAATTTGGCTTGACTGCTGGATTGTCGATCAATCTTGAAGGGCTAGTCGGTAGTGATGGGATGGTGTGGGGATTAAATCATTTTGGTTATTCTGCGCCCTACACAGTATTGGATGAGAAATTTGGATTTACTGGTGAAAGCGTCAAAGAAAAAGTATTATCAATGTTAAGTCAATTGGCTTAACTTTATCAGCTCAATAAAATAAAACTTAAACAGATGAAAAATTTAAAATATTTATTTCTTGCTCTCGGCTTGTGCTGTTTTGTAGCATGTAAAAATTCTCCTAAAGCGGAAGAAGCTGTGGTTAATGAAGCAGCGAAGTCAGAAGTGAGTAATCTCGCGGGTGATCTTAATTTTAGTGTTCCTCAAGGATCGTCCAAGATCAATTGGGTTGGAACAAAAGTAGGAGGTCAACACTCTGGAACAATCGATGTCAGTAAAGGCATGGTTTCTTTGAGAGATGGAAAAGTTGTTGGTGGCAAATTTGCAATCAATATGAATACGCTGACTTGTACTGATTTGGAAGGCGACTCAAAGGCTAATCTTGAAGGTCATTTAAAATCTGAAGATTTTTTTGATGTTGAAAAACATCCGCGAAATATGTTCACTATTACAAAAGTGACAGAGTTAATCAATAATCCTTCAGGTTCGCATATGGTATACGGAAACCTTGAAATCAAGGGTGTGGCAAAAGAAGTAGGATTTATTGCTAAAATTGATGTTAGCGATAATTTGGTCAAAGTATCTGCACCTAACTTTTCAATCAATAGAACGGATTTTGGAATTAAGTACGGTTCTGCTTCATTTTTTGATGATTTGAAGGATAAAGCGATTAGTGATCAAGTCGTGCTAAGCATCAATCTAATCGCTCAGCCAGGCTAGTAGATCAGTTAATATACGATATAAAGGGAGTGTTCTGTAAAGAACACTCCCTTTTTTATTTACTTAAAGTTTAGTAATTATGGCATTAAAAGGTGAACATTTACGATGTTGGCGTTTGTTTTAGTTTTATTTATTTAACTTAGAGTTAAATAAATGAAAATGGAAAGTTCAACTACAATTGCATCATCAAAGCATTTAAAGGGCTGTGAGTTTATCATAAGAGAAGATTCAACTCAATATTCTTACGGTTCTGAAGATTTTACTGAAGAGCAAGAAATGATTAGAGAAACCGTAAGATCTTTTGTGACCAATGATGTCATGAAAAATGTGGATCGTTTAGAGAAGTTGGAGGAGGGATTAAATGCTTCTTTAATGAAAAAATTGGGAGGTCTCGGAATGTTTGGGGCTCATATGCCAGAGGAATATGGCGGTTTGGATCTGGATTTCAATTCAAACTCTATTATAGGTGAGGAGATGGGACGATGTAATGGTTTTTCCGTTAGTTATAATGCACATGTAGGAATAGGCATGCTGCCCATTTTATATTTTGGTTCAGAATCCCTTAAAGCTCAATATTTACCAAAATTGATTACTGGAGAGTGGATTGGGGCTTATTGTTTAACAGAACCTAGTTCGGGGTCTGATGCCTTGGCGGCGAAGACGAGGGCAGATCTCTCGGAGGATGGTGAGCATTATATTTTGAATGGCCAAAAAATGTGGATTTCGAACGCTGGCTTTGCAGAAGTGTTTACGGTATTTGCTCAAGTGGATGGAGACAAATTTACTGGGTTTTTGGTCGAACGCAATGCTCAAGGATTAACTTTTGGTGAAGAAGAAAAGAAACTAGGGATTAAGGCTTCGAGTACCAGACAAGTCTTTTTTGAAAATGTCAAGGTGCCTAAAACTCACATTTTAGGAGAAATTGGGAAGGGACATTTAATAGCTTTTAATGTATTGAATGTCGGCCGATTTAAATTAGGCTTATCTTGTTTAGGTGGAGCCAAAATGCTTTGTACAATAGCTACTCAATATGCGAATGAACGAATTCAGTTTAAAGTTCCGATCGCAAGCTTTGGCGCCATTAAACAAAAGCTAGCTCAAATGGTACGGCAAACTTATGAATGTGACAGTGTAACATATCGAGTATCTAATCTTATCAATGCAGAGGTAAATTTGAACAAGGCATCGGGTAAATCATTCGCGGAAGCGAAATTGCTAGCTGCTGAAGAATATGCTCTTGAATGTTCAATCATTAAAATTCTTGGATCAGAAACAGTTGATTTTTGTGTGGATGAGGCTGTACAGATTCATGGCGGAATGGGGTACTCAGAAGAAGGACATATGGCTCGAGCATACCGGGACGCCAGAATCAATCGGATTTTTGAAGGAACCAATGAGATTAATCGAATGCTAATGGTAAATATTATATTCAAGCGCGTTATGAAAGGCGAATTTGATTTAATGACTCCTGCCATGGCGATTAAAGATGAGTTAATGAACGCACTTTCAGATGTGGATGAAAAGAGTCCAGAGCTCATCGTGGAATCTTTCAAAAAATGTCTGATTATGGTCCTTGGTTTAATGGGACAAGAAGCCATGTCTGGAAAAATGGATTTAAAATCCGAGCAAGAAATTTTAATAAATGTTGCAAACATCATTACCGCAGTTTACCGTGCGGAATCAACGCTATTAAGAATTAGAAAAAATGAAGACAAACAAACTGATGAAAAAGATCTTTATCAATCTATATTAAAAACTACATTACATGAAGCTTCATACGAGATCCAAAAAAATGCCATTGAAGCGATTTCTTCATTTAAAGTTGACAAATCTTTAGAAGAAGCCATTTATGCAATTCGAAAATTTACGAAGATACCATTTTACAATATCAAAAAACTGAATAGAAATATTGCTGATTCTATCATTAAGAAAAATGAATATTTGTTTTAGAGTTCAAACAATTCATCGATATATGTAGTTCTTGTTTGGGAGGTGTAATTGTCTACACAACCCGATAATCCACTCCGCATGATACTTGAGCAAAACCCTTGAGCATTTTGAGAATCTCGGTGAGATCTTCCTAAATAGCAGTGTCCCAATTCGTGAAAAACAACCATTTCTCTCAATAGTGTCGTTGCGTTGTCCCAAAATTCACGATCAATAGTAATATGATTTGGTGCATGGCTTTGGAAGAAACATTGTCCAGCAATATTGTCCTCTCCGATATCTATGATGTCGCTTGTAATATCACTTAAATCTACTTGAATATTTCGTATTAATGCTTCATTTTCAAAACGCTCAAAATAAACTTGAATCGATTCGTCTGTATTGAATTGAGATTCTTCGTCAGAACAGGAAAAAAGAAAAAGTACGAATAGAAGCTTAAAAAGAGTTAATCTAGACATTGAAGTGGATTTAAAAGGTAATAAAATTGTCTAGTTTGTCTTATAGGCTTATTTTTATTTTTTTTATAACTATTTGAAGATTCTGTTTAGTATAAAATAAAGGAAAGAATAGAATCAAATTTGAAAAAATAATTTAATGAATACTTTATTTCGTTTTACATTGCTGATTACAATGATCTCATTTGTTTTTGTTTCTTGTGATAGCAAGCCAGAAAGACCTGAATCTGTTCAATCTAC
>JAHDCZ010000031.1 GCA_020629615.1 Saprospiraceae bacterium | reverse complement strand
CGGTGCCGGTGGGTTATGCCGATGGGCTCATTCGCGGAAGCGGAAATAAAAAATACGCCTTATATGTCAATGGTCAACAAGCTCCCATCATTGGTCATGTGAGTATGGATTTGTGCACAATTGATATTTCTAAACACGAGCAAGTAGCGGTGGGGAACGAGGTGGTTATTTTTAACAAGGAGCATGATATTGAATCCTTGGCTGCAGCAAATAGCACGATTCCGTATGAAATATTAAGCAGAATTTCGGATCGCGTGAAGAGGATATTTATTCAAACCTAAAGAGAAAAAGTAATATAGGCGTCTATATATCCGTTAGCGCTTAAATTTGATGTCAAAATTCCTATTTTTGACGCATTAAAATATTTATATATGAATACTTCTAGTAAAGTTGGAATTATAATTTCGTTCTTCATTCTTTGCCTTTCGGCGAATGTACATTCTCAGGATGATCCTACTCTATTTAGCGTAAATGGTGAAGATGTTAAATTATCTGAATTTCAATACATCTACAATAAAAACAATAGTGGACAAGCGGATTATTCTGAAAAGAGTCTTCAAGAATATTTAGACCTTTACACCAACTTTAAATTGAAAGTAGCCAAGGCCAAAGAAATGGGTCTTGATACTGTTCCTCGTCTTCAAAAAGAACTGGCGGGCTATCGAAAAAAATTAGCCGATTCCTATTTGTCTGACAAAGAGGTATCGGAAAAACTTTTTGCTGAAGTATTTGAAAGAATGCAAACCGATGTTAATGTCAGTCACATCTTGATAAAAGCAAAAGAAAAATCGGCTGAAGAATTGAAAGCAATAGCTTTGCGAAAAATCAATTCTATTAAAGAACAAATCGACAAAGGAGCCACTTTTGAATCTATGGCAGAGTCCTTATCTGAAGACAAGTCTTCTGCTTCTAATGGAGGAAAAATCGGTTACTTTACTGCCATGTTGCCTTCTGGGTTTTATGAATTTGAAAACGCCATGTATAACACCCCTGTTGGAAAAGTTTCTGATGTGATAAAAACCAATCTGGGTTATCACTTAATTAAAGTAAACGCCACAAGACCAGCAAGAGGTGAAATGGAAGTTGCCCACTTGCTAATTCGCAAAAAGATTAAAGGCGAAGTGATTTCAAATGCCAAAAGTATTGCGGATAGTTTATACAATGTTTTAGCAAAAGGTGGTCATTGGGACAGCTTGGTCGAAAAACATTCTCAGGATAAAAATACTGCCAGAAAAAAAGGATACCTAGGATTTTTTGGAATTAACCAATACGATCAAGCCTTTGAACAAGCGGCGTTTGAGCTAAAATCGGATAATGATATTAGTAAAGCGATAGAAACTAAAATCGGATACCACATCATTAAAAGAATAAGCAAAAGAGACCTTAGCAATGAGGATGAAAACCGCAAAAGATTACAAGCCAAAATAGAAAAGGCGCCAAGATCAGAAGCTGGAAAAAAAGCATTAATCGAACAAATCAAAAAAGACAGTGATCTTAAAGAAGACAAAGTTGCTTTGAATGAAATGATCGGAAAATGGGACAAAGATTTCTATTCCTACAAGTGGAAAGTTCCTGAAAGTACAGCAAAAGATCTATTGAACTATAACAACAATTACGTAGTTAGCACACTCGATTTTGCAGAATATTGTCGATTAAATAGTAGAACACGCTTACGTTTTGACAAAAAATTAAGCCCACAAGAATCTGCAATGAAGATGTATGATGCCTTCGTAGACGAGAAAACTTTGGCTTATGAAGAAGCCAATTTAGAAGAAAAATATCCAGACTTTAAATCTCTGATGAGAGAATATTCGGAAGGAATTCTTTTGTTTGAAGTAACCAAAATGGAAGTATGGGATAAGGCCTCCCAAGACAGTGTTGGACTCAAGAAGTTTTACGATCAAAGAAAATCAAATTTCACTTGGAATGAAAGAGCACGACTGGAACGATATGTTGTCAAAACAACGGATGAGAAATTAGCCAAAAAGGTTAGAAAAGAAGCAAAGAAAAAAAGCTCAGGAGAAGTATTGGAGAAATTCAACACAAATGAAAAAACCATCGTAAGTTATCAATCAGACCTTTTCGAAAAAGAAAGTCGTCAACTCGAAGGTATTCAATGGGGTAAAGGCGAACAAACAGATCTCGTATTTGACGATAGAAAGGGAGAATATAGCTTCTCTTTAATCCGAAATATTTTACCTAAATCTCAAAAGACACTCAGTGAGGCGAAGGGATATGTAATTGCAGATTATCAAGATGCTCTCGAAAAGAAATGGATTGCTTCTTTAAAGAAAAAGTATCCTATAAACCTAGACCAAAAGGTCTTTAAATCGATGATAAAATAAATTGGACATCCATAAAACGATAGGGATTTTATTCTGTCTCATTCTTGCAATTTCATGCGATAAAAACGCCACAGTTCAGAATGATGGTAAAATTGTAGCAGCAATTGGTGAATTCAAACTATATGACTCAGATGTTCATCAACAGATGAGTTATAAGACTGGTGATAGCCTACTTTTAGCCAATAGTATTACAGAAGATTGGCTTAGAAAAAAAGCGCTTTATATAGAAGCGCAAAAAAAAACATCTGAAGAAAATGTCGCTGAGATTAATAGTCTTGTAGAAGATTATAGACAATCGTTATATATTCATCACTATGAACAGCAAATGATTTCAGAATTTTTTGACCAGGACATTACAAATGAAGAAATAGAAGCATATTTCAATCAACATAAAGAAGATTACACGCTAAATGAAGCAATAATACAAGTTCATCTTGCGAAAATTCCAGAAAAGGTTGCAGGTCTGGATCAATTTTGGATGGATTGGAAAAAGGAACGAATAGATAAGGTAAAAACATTTGTTGATCAACATGCTGAATTAGCATCGATGGATGAAAACTTGTGGCAAAACATGAGTGATGTTTTAATCTTACTTCCCCCTTCCAAATTTAAATCCTCCAATTTTCAAAGTGATAAGACTTATCAAGAAAACTTTGAAGGTCATGAGTATTTTATCCGTACCTTTGGACTCATAAAAAAGGGTGAAACCTCTCCTATTGAGTTTGTAACTGATCGAATCACCAAGGTGATTAGGCATCAAAAAGAAAAAGTTTTCTTAAGTAAACTAAAAGAAAAACATTATCAAGATATACTTGACAAAAAAGAAATCAAGTTATATCAAGATTAAATGAAGCTTGAAATTATGAAAATCAAATCAATATATATCCTGGTCTTTACGCTTATCGCGAATATTGGATTAACACAAGAAATCATCTTGGATGAAATCCTTGCCAAAGTAGGTGGAGAAATTATTCTATTATCTGATGTAGAAGAACAGTATGCTTATTTTAAGTCTGGCAAGCCGGATATGGAAGAATCCGCTAAATGTGAAATATTAGAGAGCGTCATCGCACAAAAACTCATTGTGAATCAAGCCAAAGTGGATAGTTTGGAGGTGACCACCGCAGAAGTCGAACAACAACTAGAATTGAGATTATCCTCAATCCTTGGTCAAATGAATGGTGACGAAGAGCTTTTTGAACAAACGTACGGAGCTACTGTCGCTGAAATGAAAGAACGATATCGTAACGATCAAAAGGAACAAATTCTATCCGAAAAAATGCAAAGACAATTGATTAATGAAGTTGTCATTACTCCGACGGAAGTTATAGAATTTTACAACAGCATCCCGACGGATAGTTTGCCATTCTTGAGCGCTGAAGTTGAAATCAGTGAAATTGTCATGCAGCCTAAAGTAAATAGTGTTGAGTTGGAAAAAGCTAAGGCCAAATTAGAAAATATTCGAAAACAAATCATGGATGGTTCTGTAAGCTTTCAAGAGATGGCTAGAAAACATTCAATGGATGGTTCTGCTGCAAATGGTGGCGATTTGGGTTTTAGTAATCGAGGTAATATGGTTCAAGAATTTGAAGCGGTTGCTTATAACTTAAAACCCGATGAAATCTCTGAAATTGTAGAAACTGAATTTGGTTTACATTTAATACAATTGATCGAAAGAAGAGGAAACAAAATGCACGCTAGACATATCTTGATCCGTCCTGAGATTACTCAGAGTGATTTGGACAAAACAGAAGCGACTCTTGATTCCATTCGCCAGCTGATTGAAATTGACTCCATCAGCTTTGAATATGCACATGAAAAGTACTCCATGGAAGCAGCTCAAAGTTATCATTATGGAGGTAGAATTAGAAACCCTAACAATGGGAATACTTTTTTCCAGACAGGTGATCTTCCCTCAGATATTTATTTTGCAATTGAAGATTTAGAAGTAGGACAACTGACATCTCCTGTTGCTTATCGAGATGTAAGAGGTGATCAATTGTTTAGAGTTATTCGATTGGATTCAAGTTCAAAACCACATCAAGTAAACTTAGATCAGGATTACAATAAAATCCAACAATATGCCAAAGAAGGAAAAAAGAATGAATACTTGGCGGAGTGGATTGAAGATAAATACAACAGTACATTTATCACGGTTTCATCCAACTATAAGCATTGTCCTAATGTGACTAGATGGATTCAGCAATAATCTATAGTAAAATTTTATTCTACAATTTTTTAGGAATATCGTCTTCTTTGAAACTTATTTTCCATTTTTCTTCATAAACAGAATCATAAACTATTTTGAAGTCAACTGGAATTTCACCAAACTCATTTACATTTAGGTAATCTAAGATTTTATTTTTATTCCTATCGCTATACTCGTAAGAGTATAATGTAAGTGTTTCATCAGCAGAAAGAGTTGTTCCTTTAGAAATTGAGGATACCGTGATCAAAGAACCGAGTTTGTCTAGTTTTGGAAATTCATTTTCAAAAAAATTAGAAACATTTAATGGGTAATCCTTTTGATTAAAAATAATCTTAGAATAATCAACAATCGCAGGACCAATACCTTTATTCTTTAATTCCAGATTATAGGTATATATTGAATCTACTCGGGAAGTTTTGACATGAAAAGCCAATCTTGGCATTACGGAAAGTCGACTTTGCTTATGGATTTCTCTTGTTTGATAGATAAACATTAAAAGGGTTAGAAAACTTATTATCAGAGCAGATAAGCCAACAATCCTGTCAACACTTTTCTTTCTCATAAAATTGGATTTCTTCAATATTGACATTGTATAGTTTTAATAACTCTAAAATTAATTCAATTTCAAACGATTAAAAATTTGAACAAGGAATTCTTAGATTGGCAAATAAAAAAGAAGCCAAGTTTAAAACCTGGCTTCCAACAGAAACGAATATTATTTTTCAATTGGTCAAATGAAGTGAATTTTGGAGTCCCTCAACTTCATTCATAAGAAAAACAAAAATATTCGTCATAACAATTGCCTAAACTCTTCATGTCATTGTCTAATTCTCCGAAGAATTATCAGACTTAGGGTGATTATCTTTTTGTGAATAACGGCTAATAAAATTTCATGCCTTTCGTTGCTTATCTAATTGCTTTTTACTAGTCTTTGAGTTTTGACTATACTATTGTTGAAGATTACGACATTGTAAATTCCAGAAGGCCAGTGATCAATGTTTATTTGCGTATTGTGGTTTTTTAAATTTTGGAAAAGCACTCTTTTGCCAAAATTATCAAGGATTTCCAAACTTGAATTTTCAAAATCTTCAAGTTCAACATTTAGTAATCCTGTTTTATTTGGGTTAGGATAAATAGAGAAATCAGATGCAGAACCTGTCACATTTCTTTGGTCAATTCTAATAATCTCTGAGTAAGCAAATCCTCCGTCATAATCTATTTGTTTCAATCTATAATACGTAGTGGTAAACATTAATAGATCATTACGATAAACATAGTTCTTTGTTTCAGTGGTCGTACCGTGACCAGCTACAAAATCCAGCTCTTCAAAATCTACAGCATTTTCAGACCATTCAATTATAAAACCCTCGTTTTGCACTTCCGACTCTGTAGTCCAATTTAAAAGGACTTGATCTTGAACTTGTTTTCCTTCAAAACTTACCAGCTTTACAGGTACTGGTCTTGGTGCCACTTCTATTAAGGTTTGATTACATTTATTACCTCCGCAACTTTCGTTCGTTCGTCCTTGTGCTACTAAGTACACTGTCTGAGTATTATCAACATTGTTAAGGTAATCAATAATGGTACCTGATGAATTTTCAGAATTAACTGGTTGACAATTTTCTTCAGGATATAATCCTAGATCATCATATTCTTCCGGACAGATAATACTCCCGGCATACACATCCCATTGAAGACTCGCGTTATCCGCCGTTCCTTGTATCCATTCAATCGTTACTGTATAATCAGAAGTACCGTCTCCGTTATCCGACTGATCCAAAAAAGCACCAGTAATGATAGGACAAGATGGTTGAATATCAGTTGGACATTGTGCATTCAAACTAGAGACTAGAAAAAACGAAATTAAAATTGAGTAGAAGTTCTTCATGACATTAAATTTTTAGTTTGTAAAATTTTGCTTGTTATTGTTCTATAATTCGATTGCAAAATATGTCGATACAAACCTTAGAATCCTATTCATGTGGTAAGCGGTAGAAATATGTGGTCAATGACAGAGAAAGGCTTAAAAAGGGGGGAAAACTTTAAAGAACGGGGGATATAGCTAGAATTATAATGCTTAAAAATATAAAGCAAGATCCAATCTATTAATGTAATCTAGAGTCAAATGTAATTCTAATAGTATAGGACAGAAGCCTGTTAATACGATTAAGTCCTAATCCAAAAACTATTAAGAAGTGATAAATATCAATAAGGAACCCATTAGAATTATGGAAATATTTAATTTAACAGGAAAAGGAATAAATTGGGAGAATTAGACAATGTCCAAAAAAGAGAAAAAAAATGGCCGAACAGACCCCCCGATCGTTCGACCATCAAGCTTAAGTATTCTCCTTAAAAAATCTGAACACGACTACAAAAGGTCCAATTCCTTGCCAAAAGCCAAAATATGGGTAGAAATGGAAGGGTATTTTTCGCATTTTCAAAATAGAGCATATTTAAACCTTTCTTAATTTGCAGATTATCCACCAACATATATCATATACAAGTTTTAACATTATAAAATCTAAAGCTAAATGCCATAGCCCATCATGCCAAAAACTATTTATTCATCCTTTTTCTGAGCGAACTAAATGACATTGGCACGGTGCAATATGACAGTTAATATTGATCATTCCTGCCGAATCAACGTCAATTTGTCATAAAACATCTGATGGCATAGGGTTTGTCAATCAATAGTTATTGAATAAAAAACATAGACTAATATAAATACAATGGAAAAAGGACAGATTTCAGTTCAATCGGAAAATATATTTCCGATCATCAAGAAATTTCTTTACTCAGATCAAGAGATCTTTTTACGAGAATTAATCTCTAATGCTGTCGATGCTAGCAGCAAATTGAAAACTTTGGCTGCACGAGGAGAGTTTAAAGGTGAACTAGGAGATTTAATTATCGATATCAAAATTGATAAGGACGCAAATACCTTAACCATTTCCGATATGGGAATCGGAATGACAGAAGCAGAAGTAAAAAAATATTTAAATCAAGTCGCTTTTTCTTCCGCCGAAAGTTTTCTCAAAAAATATCAAGATGATGCAAATATTATTGGGCACTTCGGTCTTGGGTTTTACTCTGCCTTTATGGTCGCCGATCGAGTAGATGTTTTGACTCGATCCTATAAAAAAAGTGCAAAAGCAGTAAAGTGGTCTTGTGATGGAAGCCCTTCTTTTTCGCTGGAGGCTACTAAAAAAGCCAATCGAGGAACAGATATAGTTTTACATATTAATGATGAAAGTAAAGAGTTTTTGGATGAGGCACGTATCAGTACTTTATTGAATAAGTACTGCAAGTTTCTACCAGTACAAATTCGATTTGGCACCAAAACTGAAAGCACTTGGGAAGGAGAAGGTGAAGAGAAAAAAGAAATCAAAACCGAAGTTGATAACTTTATCAACAATACCAATCCTGCTTGGAAGAAAAGACCTGCTTCTTTAAAAGACGAAGACTACAAGTCATTCTACAATGAGTTGTATCCAATGAGTCAAGCGCCTCTATTTTGGATTCATTTGAATATTGATTTTCCGTTTAAGTTAACTGGAATTCTCTATTTCCCAAAATTGAACAATAGCCTTGAAGTTCAGAAAAACAAAATTCAATTATATAGTAACCAAGTATACATTACGGATGATGTGAAGGAGATCGTACCAGAATTCATGACACTTTTACATGGTGTCATCGATTCACCAGACATTCCTTTAAATGTTTCTAGAAGTTATTTGCAAAGTGATAGTAATGTTCGAAAAATAACAAGTTACATCACCAAAAAAGTAACCGATAAATTGGCGCAACTATTCAAAAAGGATCGTGAAAACTTTGAAGAGAAATGGAGTGAAATTGGAACTTTCGTAAAATACGGAATGCTATCCGATGAGAAGTTTAATGATAAAGCGCAGAAATTTGCTTTGGTTAAAAATTTAGATGGTAAATATTTTACTATCGATGAATACAGAGAAAAAGTAGCAGCTTCCCAAACAGACAAACATGAAAAGACTGTTGTTTTGTATACCAATAATAAGCAAGAACATTTCAGTTTTATTAAAGCAGCTCAAGGATACGGTTATGATGTTCTCGAATTGGATAACGTCATTGACAATCACTTTATCCAACACTTAGAATATAAATTGGATAAAATAACATTTGTAAGAGTTGATTCCGATACTGCTGACAACTTGGTGCAAAAAGATGAAAAGAAAGAATCCGTCCTTTCCGAAAAGGAGCAAGAAAAAGTAAAAACTATTTTCACTGATGCTATGGAACAATTGAATGGTGCTTATATTGACTTAAAAGCATTGTCCCCAGAAGATCACCCTGTACAAATTACACGTCCAGAATTCATGAGAAGAATGACAGACATGCAAAGACTACAAGGAGTTCAAATGGGCGATATGCCAGAGAGTCATAATGTGGTCATCAACTCCAATCATCCTTTGATCGCAGAAAAGTTATTAAAGATGAAAGGAGAAGATCGTCGTAAAGAATTTGCCAAGCACCTCCATAATCTTGCTCGATTAAATCAAAACATGTTGAAAGGAGAAGAACTCAGTGCATTCATTGCAAAGAGTATAGATTTGATGAAGTAAAATTCTGTGAATGTAATTGTCCTGCCGGTCAGGTCTTACTGTTCTTCCTTGATGATGATCGACTGGTGCGAAGCAAAATTGACGGAGTCAATATTAAGGAGTGAATCGAAAGTAAACCTTTCGGGCGTTTTGGAGCAAAGAAATCAAGACATCTTAGGGCCAATCTGCAATCCCGCTCCCCACCGAAGGTGTCTGGCTGCGCTGTTTTCAAATGATTGACCGGGGAAAATAAATAAATGCCGAATGTGATTTTTTTGAAACTGCATTCGGCATTTCTATGTCTAGTAGTTTATGCCACTAAAAGAGTTTAAAACTACCTTTCGGAAACATTGCTTATTAAAATCAATATACCCACCTTTGCATCCTAGTTTATACTGTGCAAAAGAAATATGACGGATCACAAAGAAGTAAGAAAAAGAGAGAAAACTTGGTTAACAAAAGACAAGCGTCCTATTGTAATCGCTGGTCCTTGTAGTGCAGAGACACGCGAACAAGTCATCGAGACATGTGTTCAATTGAACCAAACCAACAAAGCCGATATTATCCGTGCAGGAATCTGGAAACCTAGGACAAGACCCAATTCCTTTGAAGGAATCGGCGAAGAAGGACTTCCATGGATGCAAGAGGTTAAAGAATTAACGGGAATGCCCGTCACCATCGAAGTGGCAAAAGCTTCTCATGTAGAAATGGCTTTGAAACATGAAATGGATATTCTTTGGATCGGCGCAAGGACAACCGTTAATCCATTTGCAGTGCAGGAAATTGCGGATTCTCTACGAGGGGTAGATATTCCTGTGTTAGTCAAAAATCCAATCAACCCAGATTTAGCTTTATGGTTAGGAAGTATTGAAAGACTAGAAAAAGTAGGTTTAAAAGAAATTGGTGCCATCCATCGAGGATTTTCTAATCTCGGTGAAAAGTATTATCGAAATCGTCCTCAATGGCAAATTGCTCTAGAATTTAAACGCCTTCGGGATGATATTCCTCTGATTTGCGATCCAAGTCATATTTGTGGTCGCAGAGATATTCTTCAAGATGTTTCTCAAAAAGCCATGGATTTGGACTTCGATGGATTAATGATAGAGAGTCATATTGATCCTGATAACGCTTGGAGTGATGCTGCTCAGCAAATTACTCCATCAGAGTTTGGTCGTATGATTACTGAAATGGTCTTACGTGAAGATTACGAGGACGACCTTCCTATCCAAAGCAACTTGGAATATCTAAGACAAGAAATTGATCATGTTGACGACGAAATTCTAAATTTGATTTCTAATAGAATGAAGCTTGTACGAGATGTGGCCAATTACAAAAAAGAAAATAACGTCACCATTCTTCAACAACGTCGATGGAATTATGTCTTAGAAAAAGCAATGAATCAAGGGATGCAAAACGAACTAAGTAAAAAGTTTATCAACAAACTCATTCGAGTAATCCATGATGAAAGTATCGATCAACAAGAAAAAATCATGAAATCTAAAAGCTGAGGAATTTACTTATGAAAAAATCTTCTAATCCGACCTACTCTGTTTATGTTGTCGAACTAAGCAAAGATGTGTTTAATGAAGATCGTCGATTTCGCAATGCCAACATTCAGTATATGGGTATGCTTGAGTGCCTCTATGTTGGAATGACAAGCTTAAGTCCTGAGGAACGTTTTAAAAAACACAAGAGCGGAGCTAGAAGCAAAAAAGGTTATAAAATATCATCTCGTTATGTAGAAAAATATGGACTGTATCTACGTCCTGGATTGTATCGTCACTTGAATCCTATGACCAAAGAGGAAGCAATCAAAATGGAAGAACATTTAGCGCTTGACTTACGTCAAAAGGGATATGCTGTTTGGTGGAATTGATCCATTAAACTCCATATAAAATTCATTAACTTGTTTTATACATGCGTATTAAATCTTTCCATATCTTTTTAGGAATATGCATTCTTGAAGCAGTCGTTTATATAATTTGTCATTTTATAGCACCAGAATCTATTTCTAAGTGGCAATTGGCTTCGAGGTATTCTGCAAGAATATCTTTTGTTATCTTTTTCTTATTACAGATTCATGTAGCTCGTAAAGGACTTCTGCCAAACTTTAATCAACCTGGGGTCCGATCTAAGTTTCTTGCCTTTGGCATAAATCATATAATTCATTTATTATTTTTAGTAACAAGCAAGTTTGTTAACCAATGGGATTTAAAACCAATACAGCGATTACCCGAAATCCTAGCTTATATTTTAATTTTCACCTTTACCATATTAATAATGCTCAATAATAAATCCAGGTCCAAATCTACCCGATATGCCTTCCAAGGGATGTTATTACTTGCTTCAATAATTTTCTTTGTCACCTATATCAAAAGAGTATTTGTGCATCAAAGTCCATGGAGCGATTTAAACTCATTTAAAATCCTCTTGGTATTCAGTGGTATTGGCCTTGTTATTAGTATAATCGGACTTATAAAATCAAATATCAAAAGATGAATTCAAAATCATTCGATCTCTATCAATATCCCAAGAAGAAATAATATCTTTACACCCAATGAAAATTATAATTTGCAATATTATACGAATTAGTCGATGGCATGCCGATCGTTGAGCATAAAGAAATTTATTTGTGGCTCTGACAGATCGGATTTGTCAGGGCTTTTTTATTTTATTAGATAGAGTAAATTCGAAGTAGATATCCTTAGTTATGAGTAAATATAAAGAGTACAAACAACTCAATCTTCCAGAAATTGATAAATCCATAAGTGCGTTTTGGACGGAGAACAAAATCTTTGAAGCCAGTGTAGATCAAAGACCAAAGGACAACACCTTTGTCTTTTACGAAGGACCTCCTTCCGCCAATGGAAAACCTGGTATCCATCATGTTATGGGTCGAACAGTAAAGGATCTTTTTTGCCGATTCCAAACGATGAAAGGAAAAAGAGTTGAACGCAAAGGAGGTTGGGATACACACGGTCTTCCCGTAGAATTAAGCGTTGAAAAAGAGCTTGGTATTACCAAAGAAGACATAGGGAAATCCATATCAATTTTGGAATACAATCAGAAGTGCAAGGAAACTGTGATGCGTTACAAGGACATGTGGGATGACTTGACACGGCAAATGGGTTATTGGGTTGATTTGAATAAACCGTATGTAACTTTTGAAAACAACTATATTGAATCCGTCTGGTGGTTGCTCAAAAACTTATATGATAAAGGACTAATCTATAAAGGATATACAATACAGCCATACTCACCAGCTGCGGGAACGGGTTTGAGTTCACATGAATTAAATCAACCTGGTTGTTACCGAGATGTAAAAGATACTTCGGCTGTCGCCCAATTCAAATTGATCAATAACGATAAATCTTCTTTTCTTTTTGATGGAAAATTAGAAGGTGATGTATACTTCATTGCATGGACAACAACACCATGGACTCTTCCATCCAATACAGCATTGGCTGTTGGCAAGAAAATCTCATATGTTCGTGTAAGTACTTACAATCCTTATACAAAGATTCCTGTCAACATCATTCTTGCAAAAGACTTACTTGGTAAATGGTTCAAACCCGAACAACTAGAAGCGGACTATGCCTCATTTAATACAGAAGACAAGTTGATCCCTGCAAAAGTTACCGGAGAATGGAAAGGTGCAGAATTCGAACTTCTAGAATACGAGCAACTACTTCCATATCAACAACCAGAAAATGGAGACGCGTTTAAAGTATTGATTGGAGATTTTGTAAGCACCGAAGATGGTACAGGGATTGTCCACCTCGCCCCTTCATTTGGTGCAGATGATATGCGTGTTGCGACCAAGTACGGTATCGGATCTTTAACACTAGTCGATAAACAAGGGAAATTTGTTGATGGCGTTGGCGAATTCTCAGGTCGATATGTCAAAGACTATAAGGACGAGCCTGATTACAAAAACGTAGATGTTGATATTTCAATAAAGTTAAAACAAGAAAACAAAGCCTTCAACGTACAGAAGTACAGCCACAACTATCCGCATTGTTGGAGAACGGACAAACCGATTTTATACTATCCTTTGGATAGTTGGTTTATCAAAGCATCCGCCGTTAAAGAACGGATGAAAGAACTCAACGACACCATTAATTGGAAACCCGCACATACTGGAGAAAAACGTTTTGGCAATTGGTTGGAGAATCTTCAAGATTGGAATTTATCACGATCAAGATATTGGGGAATCCCTTTACCGATTTGGAGAACAGAGGATAAAGAAGAAGAAATTTGTATTGGATCGCTAGAACAATTAAGCAATGAAATTCAAAAAGCAAATGAAGTATTAGCTTTAAACCAAGAACTTCCAGAAGATTTACATCGACCTCTAATTGATGATGTTTTTCTCGTTTCGCCATCAGGCAAAAAAATGAAAAGAGAACTGGATTTAATAGATGTTTGGTTTGATTCTGGATCTATGCCTTATGCTCAACTGCACTACCCCTTTGAAAATAAAGAATTGGTGGATAGTGGTTCGCACTTCCCTGCTGATTTTATTGCAGAAGGTGTTGATCAGACGAGAGGTTGGTTTTATACCTTGCATGCGATTGGGGCCATGTGCTTTGACAGCGTGGCGTACAAAAATGTTGTATCCAATGGATTAGTACTGGACAAAACCGGTGTTAAAATGTCCAAACGTTTAGGAAATGTAATTGATCCATTTGTGGCCTTAAAAGATTATGGTGCTGATGCTATTCGATGGTACATGGTGTCGAATGCACCGCCATGGGACAACCTAAAATTCAGCTTGGAAGGTGTTGATGAAGTTCGAAGAAAATTCTTTGGTACTTTGTATAATACCTATTCCTTTTTTACGCTTTACGCGAATATTGATGGATTTAATCATTCGGAAGATACTATCCCATTAGCCGAAAGGCAAGAAATAGATCGCTGGATTATCTCTTTGCTGAATACCTTGAAAAAAGATGTAGATACGGATTATTCTAATTACGAACCAACCGCCGCTACAAGAAAGGTACAAGAGTTTGTCGATGAATATTTGAGCAACTGGTACGTCCGATTGTGTCGTAGACGTTTTTGGAAAGGTGAATATGGACAAGACAAAATCGCAGCATATCAAACGCTTTATGAGAGCATGACGACCATTGCGAAAATGATGGCACCTGTGGCTCCGTTTTTTGCGGATTGGTTATATAAAAACTTAAATGATACCACAAAACTAGAACCCTGTTCATCTGTACATTTAGCTGATTTCCCACGAGTAAATGAAGGCGTAATTGACAGTGCACTAGAAGAGCGAATGGAATATGCAAAGAGAATTTGCTCACTTGTTCTTTCCTTGCGAAGAAAAGATAAAATACGAGTGCGTCAACCATTGACTAAGATAATGTTGCCCGTATTAAACCCTACTTTCCAAGATCAAGTAGAAAAAGTACAATCCTTAATCTTGTCAGAAGTCAACATTAAAGAAATAGAATTTATTACGGATACGGATGGTGTGATCAAGAAAAAAATCAAACCTAATTTCAAAACACTTGGACGGAAATTAGGAAAAGATATGAAAGCTGGTTCTCAAATTATTTTAGGCTTAAAGCAAGAGGATATCGCTTCGATTGAAAAAAACAATGCCTATATCCTACATGTTGATGACAATTCGTATGAATTAAGTTTAGAAGATTTTGAAATTGTTTCGGAAGATATTCCTGGATGGCAAGTGGCTAGTGACCGTGGCATTACGGTAGCGTTAGATGTAACGCTGAATGATGTTCTTATAGCTGAAGGAACAGCTAGAGAATTGGTCAATAGAATTCAGAACATTAGAAAGAACAGCCAATTTGATGTCACAGATCGAATAAATATTCAGATTGAAAAACACGATGCTATTGCAAAAGCGATCCGTGATTTCGGAGATTACATCAAAGAAGAAACCTTGGCGGATTCGATAGAAATAACAGAAAATCTAATTGGTGAGCCAACTGATTTACTAGAAGGTGTCGCACTAATTATTGATGTTCAAAAAGCATCATAAACAAAAGGCAGGAATGAAATAGCGTCAAAATTAAATTGCTTAATAATATTCTATTTCATTCCTTCTTTTATCTTTTTCGAATGAGTAACTTCATACTAATTCGAACCAATGTTTAGATATCTTCTTAGTCTACTCCTATCACTATTTCTACTGCAAATCGTAGCGCAGGATGATATAGAGTGTATCAAAAGGTTCAATGCTTTAGAGAACACATCTATTAGTGCAAAGGACCAACTTATCCTTCATTATGATGCATTAGACAGTCTTCTTTCTCGATGTCAGCATGAAAACAAAGAATGGATTAATCAGACGATCGATAAAGCTATTAGTTTTAATGATAGCTTGATCAATCACTCCTTTACTTGGTCGTATTATTTATACCTATATCGAGCTGAGCGCTACGAAGAGGCGAATGAATATGCCCTCAAACTTATCAAGTATTCTGAAGAAAATGATTTTAATCTTAGTGGCGATTTTTATATTGAAGTTGGTTTAAATTATTACCGACTTGGCGATTTTCCAAAAGAAATTAATGCGTACGAAAAAGCAATAACTGCTTACAAAAGAGACAAATCAAGTAATTTAGTATATGCCCAAAGTTGTATGGGGAATTTTTATCAAAATCTTGAGGATTACGATAAAGCTCTTCCATATCATATAGAAGCTTATGAGTCTGCTTTAAATTTAAAGCCTGATTACATCAAGTATTATAATACTACTAATAAATTATTAAGCATTGCAAATAATCATTTCTATCAAGGATCAAATGATCAGGCTAAAGAATTTTTTGAAAAAGCGATAGAAGACTCTCGCAAGCAAAAAAATCAAGATTTGAGTCTTACTGTATTTTCTGAATACATTTCATTTTTAATTAAAACAGACCAGTTAATAGAAGCTCAAAAGTTAATCCACAAAGCAGATCACTTTGTTGAAGAACCTCAGGTTTCTAAAGTTTTAAAATCCGAATATGTAAATTATTATCGTTTAGTTAAATCAAAATATTCCTTGGAAAGTAATGAATTACAAAACCTTGTTCACCCAGATTCCCTTCTAAAAAGTAATCAACCTCTTGCCAATCAAAAAGAAATATATCAATATGCTATTGATTATTACCAAAGTAAAAAGCAAACCGAAAAAGCACTGGAAGTTAGTATCAAACATACTGAGTTAATAGAAGATGAAGCCAAAAGACAAAATGCCTCAGCCATCGATTTATTAATGGAACAAAGAAAAACTAGTCAATTGAAATATGAGAACAACCAGTTAAAGGAAAGCGAAGAAAAAACTAGAATTACTATTATAATTCTCATTGGCTTCTTACTCCTAGCAGGAAGTTTACTTTACAAAATCCAAGAATCAAACAACAATATCAAATCACTTAATAAATTAATCGCTCATAAGAACGAGAAAATCACTGATCAACTCAATGAGATGGAAGAAATCAGTTACATCATGACGCACGACCTTAAAGAACCAGCGAATACCGTCAACAGTTTTGCCAACTTAGTACTTCAATCCGATGAAAATAACATATCAAAAAAAAACATATCCTATGTAAATATTATAAAAAAATCATCAGAGAACATGCTTCGTAATGTAGAATCTTTACACAACTATTTACTACTTGGACAAGCGATTAAACTTCAATTCGTATCTGTCCAAAGTCTTTTTGAAAATGCGCAAATCAATTTAAGCGGACTAATCAAAAAAACCGAAGCCATTATAACAAGTGATGCTCTGCCTAGTATTTTTTGTTATCCACAAGATTTACAAATCGTTTTTCAAAATCTACTCTCAAACTCAATCAAGTATTCTAAGCCAAATCAAAAACCAAGAATCCATTTGACAATAGAAAACTTGCAAAATTATCATCAATTTACTTTAAGCGACCAGGGCATTGGAATTTCTGAAGATGACCAAAAAACTATTTTTCAATTATTCAAACGATTACATAGTAAATCAGAAATCGAAGGAAGCGGAATAGGCTTGGCCAATGTTAGAAAAATAATAGATTTACACAAAGGAAATATAACTGTAGAATCCAAAATCGGCGAAGGAAGTAATTTTATTTTTACTATCGATAAAAAATTAGAATGAGTTATGATTTAAAAATAATGATGGTTGATGACAATGATTCCTGCAATTACTATCACAAAATAATGATGGAAGAAGCAGGGATAAACATTGATAATCTTTATGAATTTAATACAGTAAATGATGCATTACAATATTTAAAAACTCATAGTATATCAGAATACAATGCACTTCCTGATGTTATACTTCTAGATATTAACATGCCCCAAAAAAACGGATGGGATTTTATCGAAACGCTTAAATCATTCAAATTAAAAGATAATCTACCCCGAATATACTTAGTCAGCAACTCAAGACACCCTCTTGACATCAAAAGAGCAATTAAAAATCCATTGGTTTATGAATTGAAAGAAAAACACCTTGAACTAGAATTTTTTAAAGCTCTTAAATTAGAATTCATCACAACGCCAAAACAGGCTAATGAAAATTAGTGGTAATTTAATTGATATTATAAATAAATGTTCCTATCCTGTCCAACTTAAGATAGTCAATGGGAAAATTTCTGAACTTAATAAAGTAGAATATCCCGTCACAAACCAATACATTTTACCTGGCTTCATAGACGCGCATGTTCACATCGAGAGTTCGATGCTAACACCCACAGAGTTTGCACGTTTGGCCGTTTCACATGGTACAGTTGCCACCATTTCTGATCCGCACGAGATAGCCAATGTTCTAGGCGTCGAAGGAATAGAATATATGATTGATAACGCCGGTCAATCACCGTTCAAATTTTATTTCGGTGCCCCATCTTGCGTTCCAGCTACTACATTCGAAACAGCAGGTGCCGAAATCAATGTGGAGGATATTGACTTTTTACTTCAAAAAGAAGAAATAAAATACTTGGCTGAAATGATGAACTGGCCAGGGGTGCTTAATAAGGATCCAATTGTTTTAGAGAAAATTAAAATAGCACAGAAGTTTAGCAAACCTATTGATGGCCATGCTCCTGGCTTAAGAGGAAAAGATGCAATTAACTATATAGCATCAGGCATCAGCACAGACCACGAATGCTTCACAAAAGAAGAGGCACTTGAAAAACTAAAAGCAGGCATGAAAATAATCATTCGTGAAGGAAGCGCTGCCAAAAACTTTGAAGCGCTTGTAGATCTTATAGATGATCATTACGATCATATCATGTTTTGTTCTGACGATAAGCATCCAGACAGTTTGGTTGAAGGTCATATAAATGTTCTCATAAAACGTGCACTCAACAAAGGAATTGATCTTTTCAAGATTCTAAAAGTAGCATGTATTAATCCTGTAGATCATTATAACTTGGATGTAGGTCTTTTGCGTTTAGGGGATCCTGCAGACTTTGTGATCATTGACAATCCAAAAGATTTTAATGTTTTGCAAACCTACATCGATGGTCAATTGGTTGCTGAAAGAAAAAAATCAAAACTACTTTCAATACCTACTTCTCTTCCAAACAATTTTAATGCGACTTTCGTCGAAAGACAACAATTTGAAAAACCGCTAAAAAATGAAACTATTCCTGTCATTGAAGTCATGGATGGCGAATTAATTACTAAGCGTTTGGACCTTATACCAAAAAAAGAAAATGGCTTGGTGATACAAGATGTTGACAGAGACATTCTTAAAATTGCTGTTGTAAACCGATATAAAAACGCTTCACCCTCTGTTGCTTTTGTTAAAAATTTCGGTCTTCAGAAAGGAGCAATCGCTTCTTCAGTTGCTCATGATTCTCATAACATTATTGTTGTAGGTGTCGATGACAATTCTATGGCAGAAGCCTGCAACTTGATTATTAAAAACAAAGGAGGTCTATCTGCGTATACTGATCATCAACAACAAATCTTAGCACTTCCCATCGCTGGATTAATGAGCAATCAAGACGGTTATCAAGTTGCGGAAGAATACATAAAGCTAGATCAGCTTGCAAAATCAATGGGATCAAATTTGCTTTCTCCTTATATGGCCTTATCCTTTATGGCGCTGCTTGTTATTCCTTCCATTAAACTAAGTGATCAGGGATTATTCGATGGAGATAAGTTTGAATTTGTACGTTTTTAGCTCCGTTCATCACTATAAATTGCACTGTCATCAAGTAAAATTGTTAATAAGCTAGATTCGATATTACATTGGAGTCCATAAAATAACAGAATTATGATAAATGGCATCAGTCGATTCTTACGAAACAATAATTCTTGGATAATATTGATCGGACTAATATTTTTAGCCTATATCAAAATATTAACTTTTCGTACGGAATATGGCGCATCTTATATCTATGTCCATCCAAATAAATGGAATCTATTTTTCAAATATTTAGGCTTCCTAGTTATTGTTTTTTCACCTGCGCTCCTTTTTTCTTATTTAAGAACAAAGATCAAGAATCGTTTTACACAAACAAACTACATCCTGTTATGGTTACTCTCCTTCCTTTCTTTTCCATGCTTTTGGGGGCTATCTCCTTTTACAAAATCCTTCGTCCCTGTACCTCTTGAGCCAGAAGTTCTTGTGATATTTTTCATGCCTATTATAATGGTTCTTGATTTAATTTCAATTCCCAAACAAGAAGATCATTCGAACAAAAAGTTTAAAATTGTCGAATATGTCAAATCCCCAAATTCCCTAGTAATATTATTGTTCTTTTGCCTAAGTCTATACAGTACTTTCCAGCTCATGCAAATAAATAAAGTTGAAGGTGGATTTTTCCTAGTATGGTCACAGAGCCTTTTGGTTCTGTCTCTGTATTACATTTTTTATTATATAAATCACTATTTTCTTGTTGAGATAATTTATAAAGCCAAGGGGATAATCTACTACCTATTTTCATTAGTTGGTTTAGTAATCATATTTTTTATTCCTGTTGTACTTCTAAATTTCTACCTGCCAGCTTACCGATCCGTTATGAGATTTCAACATGGTAAGCTATGGGTTGGAGAGGATGCCCCTTTAGCGTTTTGGTCCATTCATCCAGCTTCCGTAATGTCCCTCATGTTTGCAACGATACCTTTAATCATCATAATACAATGGTATAAACAGTCACAAAAAATTGAAGAATTACAAAAAGAAAAGTCTATGACTGAACTGAGCTTATTGAAACAGCAAATCAATCCTCACTTCTTTTTCAATACCCTGAACAATTTGTATTCGATGAGCCTAACTAAGGATACTCATACCTCTGAAGGAATATTGCAATTATCCGACCTGATGCGTTATGTGATCTACAAAGGAAAAGAAGAAACAGTATCTCTATCAGAAGAAATCAAATACCTAGAAGATTATTTGAAATTACAACAACTTAGAATACATCAAAATTTTGATTTACAATTTGACTTAGAAATCGAAGACCCCAATTTTCAAATAACCCCTTTACTCTTTATCATCCTAATTGAAAATGCATTTAAACATGGCATTGAAGGAGCCGAAAATTCCAGTTTCCTTCACCTAATACTAAAGCAAAAAGGATCTAGGATTTCCTTTCAGTGCAAAAACTCAGTGGAAGAATACAAACCCACAACCAGCGGCTTGGGATTACAAAACTTGCGTCGAAGACTTCAATTAATTTATAGTGATCGTCACAGCTTAGAAGTCAAAAAAAACAACGATCATTACATGGCATATTTAGAAATAAATAAATCATAATGAAGTTGAATTGCATGATAGTTGACGATGAACCCTTGGCACACAAGGTCATCATTGAGTATGCCAGTAACCTTCCCTATTTAGAAATTACTGATCAAGCGTACTTACCTACTAAAGCTCTTCAAATATTAAAAACGAGAACTATAGACCTCATCTTTCTAGATATACAAATGCCAAAACTTTCTGGATTAGAAATGCTGCGTCTTAGTGATTCTAATCCAGAAGTAATCATCACCTCGGCCTATGAGGAATACGCACTTGAAAGTTACGAACTCAATGTCTGTGATTATTTATTGAAACCGTTTCGTTTGGATCGTTTTATTCAAGCCACCGAAAAAGCATTGGACAATCATAAAAAGAAAAATTTAGTCCTGAAAGCCTCCTCTCAATTCATGCTTAAATCTGACAAAAAATTAATTCCGGTAGAGACCGATGATATCTATTATCTTGAAAGTTATGGTAATTATGTCAAAGTGTGGACTACTAAGGACTGCATATTGACAGCTCGCACACTTCAAAGTTTTATTGATTCGCTTGACGCGAATGTGTTTTTTAAAATCCATAAATCTTTTGTCATTAATACTTCCAAGATTAAATTTATCCAAGGAAACACCCTGGTACTGAAAAACTCCAAAAACCTACCCATTTCAAAAAACATCAAATCGGCATTTCTTCAATTCCTATCCAAAAGCTAGAAACCAAAATCTTAAATTCAAGCTTTCGCCTTAACAGTTTTTCATACTTTTGCCAATTCAAAATTTTCTTATGGTTTCAGTAGATGGTATTGCAGTTGAATTCAGTGGTCACACCCTATTCAAAGATGTTTCATTTGTCATTAATGAAAATGACAAAATTGCGCTTATGGGAAAAAATGGAGCCGGAAAATCCACCATGATGAAAATTATAGCAGGCATCCAAAAACCTACTAAAGGTAATATTCGTCATCCCAAAGATGCAGTCATTGCATACCTGCCTCAACATCTCTTAACAGAAGATAATTGTTCTGTTTTTGAAGAAGCAATGAAAGCTTTTCAATCGGTACTCAACATGAAAGAGGAATTGGACAAATTGAATAAAGAACTAGAAACCCGAACAGATTACGAATCGGATGAGTACATGAAAATCATCGAACGAGTCAGCGAAGTTGGAGAGAAGTATTATTCGATGGAAGAAATTAACTACGACAAAGAAGTAGAAAAAGCTCTACTCGGCCTTGGATTTAAAAGAGATGATTTTATAAGACAAACCAAAGAATTTAGTGGTGGTTGGAGAATGAGAATCGAACTCGCAAAAATTCTTTTACAAAAACCGGACTTGATCTTACTCGATGAGCCGACCAACCACATTGATATCGAATCTGTCATTTGGTTGGAAGATTTTTTAACCAATAAAGCCAAAGCAGTTGTTGTCATTTCTCACGACAAAACTTTTATTGACAACATTACAACACGCACGATTGAGGTAACCATGGGACGCATTTATGACTACAATGCAAACTATAGCCACTACCTAGAGCTTCGAACAGATCGACGTTCTCATCAAATCAAAGCCTATAAAGAACAACAAAAATTTATCGCAGATAGTGAACGATTTATCGAACGATTCAAAGGGACTTACTCCAAAACCAATCAAGTTTCTTCCGTAGAACGAATGTTAGAAAAACTAGAAATCATAGAAATAGATGAAGTGGATAACTCGTCGCTCAAATTGCGTTTTCCTCCTGCTCAACGTTCCGGAGATTATCCAGTGACCGTTAAAGACTTATCCAAATCTTACGGAGATCATATTGTATTTAAAGATGCCAATATGGTCGTAGAGCGAGGAGAAAAAGTAGCTCTCGTTGGTAGAAATGGTGAAGGAAAATCTACCATGATTAAGGCCATTCTTGGTGAAATAGAAGTCGATGGCTCATGCCAATTGGGCCATAATGCTAAAGTGGGTTACTTTGCTCAAAATCAAGCCTCCTTATTGGATCCCAAACTAACGGTTTTTGAAACTGTCGATGAGGTTGCCAAAGGGGATATACGAACTCAAATAAAAAATATTCTGGGAGCATTTATGTTTAGCGGAGATGACATTGATAAAAAAGTAAGCGTATTATCAGGTGGAGAAAAAACACGTTTGGCAATGGTAAAATTACTACTTGAACCCGTCAACTTATTGATCCTCGATGAGCCGACCAATCACCTCGATCTAAGATCAAAAGATGTACTTAAACAAGCATTGCTTGATTTTGATGGTACTTTGATTTTAGTTTCTCACGATAGAGCTTTCTTACAAGGTCTCGCCAAAAAAGTGTTTGAATTTAAAGACAAAAGAGTTATCGAACATTTTGAAACCATCGATGATTTCTTAGCTAGAAATAGAATTGAAAATCTAAAAGAAATCGACCTGATGTCTTAAGACCGATTACGCTTCTCTACGAAATGATCAAATTGTAGGTGTCCAAAATCTTTGTGCTGATATCCTACTACCTCCTCTATAACTTGTTCAGCTTCCTTTTTCAATCCAAGTCGATCTAAGGCTTTTATTTTATGAATAACGTTGATGCTCCTTGGATACAAATGAATCGCATGATCTGACCAACTGATTACTTTTCTGAGCTGCTCTTTATCATCAAAGAGCTTAAGATACTTTTCAGCAATGAGGGTGACAAATTCTATTAATGATTTGGTATACACTCGAAGAATCTTGGGGTTTTGTATTTCATTTTTTCTCTGATCAGAAGTCAAGCTTTGATAATACTCATCATTCGAAAAATCTTTTTTTAACCGTTGGTCATCATCAATGCTAAACACATTTCTATCTAAGAGCGATTCCGCTATAGTTCTAAATTCCGTATAGTTTTGATTCTTTTCGTGATACTCCATCACCTTTAGATCAATAAAATCTTCATCATTTTCATTGCCAAAATTTGGAATCGTATTGAAACGGAATTCTTGATACATTTCTAAGGAAGAAAGGTATTTATCAATTGGGGCTTTATTACCTTCTTCTATAGAATTAAGTAAGTCTTGTTCGATAAATCGTTGCCGACGCAAAATCTCACCACGACGATCATCAAAAATACTCGGTATACCAGAATGACTGATCACATGCCACTTTAATGTATCATCCAACATCGAAAAATTATCTCCCAAAAAACATACATTCAGCGAATCTTGCTTTTCAATCTTTGTCCATCCATTGAACATCTTATTTAAATGTGTGGACCATTCGGTATAATAAAATGATCCTGAAAATTCACGGATTTCTGTCATATCATTTTGAGAAAACTTCTCCGTTCTAAGTTTTCGAATTAGTCCAGCTAATCGTTCATCTGTTTTTAAACTATTTACATGTTTTGCTACTGCGTTCAAAGACTCCGTATTTTTAAAACCAACAAGTCGCATTTGAACGATACCATTGCTATCAAAAAAGAGCATAGTTGGAAAAGCGGATACTCTAAACAAACTAGCTATTCGATAACCCTCCCCTATTTCAGCATCGTATTTTATATTGATGAATTGCTCGTTCATCAAGGTTCCAAGCTCTGGATCCGTAAAAGTATTCTTCTCTAATTTTCGACAATTGCTACACCATCGAGTTTGAAACTCCACAAAAATCAATTTGTTTTGGCTTTGCGCCAATTCTAAAGCTTCTTTCCAATTTAAATTTTGAAATTCTATCTCTTGAGCAAAAACCGCATTAAGAATAAAAGAAAAACTAATCATTGCAATAATCCTCATCATCCTACTACTTGCCCTATTTTCAGACCTAGAAATACGGATAATAAGCAAATAAAGAAACTACATGCCACGTACAGAAATGCTGTAGTCCATTCCCCTGATAAGATCAATTTATATGATTCGGCAGTAAATGTTGAAAAGGTACTGAAACCACCACAAAAACCAGTCATCAACAACAGAGACCCATTCGGCGAAAGCCCTTTTTTTGAAGCAACAAAAATCAAATAACCCAATACCAGACAACTCAATACATTGGCTGCAAAAGTCGCAAATGGAAAAAGTCCTTCCTTTTGAATCACAACTTTACCTATTGCATATCGACACACACTCCCCAATCCACCACCAAAAAAAACGTAAAGCACCGGATACATAATTCTATTTTTTGGCGGCAATTTTGTTATTTGAAATTAAATGAAGTAATACTGTTAACAATGTAGCCATCCCTAAAATCAAAATCAACAAATTTAGACTACCTACGTGTTGAAGTTTTACGGCCATGAAAATGAAAAACATATTGACAACTACTAGTACGCTTGTAGCCTGCATGTGGGTCAAGCCCGAATCTATCAATAAATGATGAATATGTGTGCGGTCAGGATAAAAGGGAGATTTTCCTTTTAGGGCTCGCATAATAAACACTCTCAAAGTATCATAAAGTGGCAAAATCAATATTCCAATAGCTACCGATGGCGCTGCCTGAAAGAAGTACGGTGAACTAACATCTAACTCCCTATGCAACTCGATAAACTGCAAGGCAAGAATTGAACAGACCAATCCTAATAGTAAAGACCCTGTATCACCCATAAAGATTTGTGCTGGGGTAATATTATATCTTAAGAAAGCCAATGATGATCCCACCAATGTGAAGGCAACAATCGCTATGTCAATCCGATCGATTTGATAAAACCATGAGCCTAGTACAACTGATATCAATATTCCAAGACTGGCGGACAAACCATTGATTCCATCAATTAAATTAAAAGCATTAATGATAACGAGAATAGTAAAAATCGAAAGTACAATACTAATAGGAATCGGCAGCTCATGTACTCCAAAAATTCCATACAAACTGGTCAATTTAACATTGGCTTTAAAAACCAAAATAGCTGCGGCAAAAAGTTGACCCAAGGCTTTTTTTCCTGGACTAATAGGGTCAATATCATCTTTGGCCCCAATTAAAAATATAATGATGAAGGCACATAAAATATATTGTAAATCCTCATTAAAGTAAGTAAAAGGGGTCCATAGAATTATTGAAAAAATAACCCCTGCAAAAATTGCTATTCCCCCCAAAGAAGGAGTACTCACTGTATGCGAGTGACGTTCACCTGGTTCGTCAAACAACTTTTTCTTTCTAGCTATACTTATGATAGAGGGTATCGCAAGATACGTCAAAGTAAAAGCAGTAATAAAAGCAAGAATAATATCAAACATAGCAGTCTTGTAGTCTTACAAATATATCATCTATACGACGTCTATGTTTCTATTTGGTCATTTTTCTTCAACTTCAATTTTATCAATTCCCTCTTTTAGCTCTTCACCGAGCTTACCAAGTCCTGAAATGACATCATCAATCGCTTTTTTGACGTCATTCTTGAAGTCCTCATCAAATACTTTTTTCAGCTCGTCACCTAAATCTTTAATCGCCACCTTCATTTCTTCATCAAACAATTGACTAAATTCTTCGGAATTCTCATTTAAAGCGGATAATAAATTATCGCCATATTTTTCTGCATAGTACGATGCTGTCTGGTCCCAATATTCTGTTTTTTCATCCATGGACATCTCTTCCCTGAATTTTTTATAGCACACTTTGGTAAATTCTTGAAATTCAGCATCCAGTTGATCCCATTGCTCATCAGAAATATTATCACTTTTCTCCTTCAATTCACCAATAAAACCTTGGTAAGATTCGATAAATGCCGATTTAGAGTTGCATGGTCCTTGACTACATGAAGAAAACTGTAACACAATAGCCGTTATTAATATTGAAGTAAATAAAAATTTCATTGTTGATTTTTTTCGTTTAGAATTTTGGTAACACTAGCTTACAAAAGTATTAATCATTCTTTTCTTAATTTTGTCCCACCAAATAGACCAATGTCCGTAAAATAAAGATGAATTCAGAGTCTAAGATAGATAAATCAAGATTACCAAAGCATATTGCCGTCATTATGGATGGCAATGGTCGATGGGCCAAGCAACATGGCAAACCACGTGTTTTTGGTCACAAGAATGGAGTAAAAGCTGTTCGTGCAGTTAGTGAGGCTTCCGCCGAAGTTGGAATTGAATATCTAACGCTTTATGCGTTTTCTACTGAAAACTGGAATCGTCCCAAACTTGAAGTCAATGCTCTTATGGCATTATTAGTAGATACATTAAGGAAAGAAATAACAACACTGAATAAAAATAATATTCGATTAAATGCCATCGGTGACCTTTCTCGTCTTCCTGCTAAAAGTCATCGTGCTTTATTGGAAGCTATTGAAGGAACCAGCGAAAACTCTAGAATGACTTTAACGCTAGCTCTCAATTATAGTGCGCGATGGGACATCATCGAAGCCACCAAAAAAATTGCACGAAAAATCAAAGAAGGTAGTTTGGAAGAATCTCATATTGATGAAGTACTGTTTTCAAGCTTTTTATCCACTAGTGGCATGCCCGATCCCGAATTGATGATCCGGACAAGTGGCGAACAACGAATCAGCAATTATCTGCTCTGGCAAATGGCTTATACTGAATTTTGTTTTACAGACACGTATTGGCCAGATTTTTCAAAAGAGCATTTTTATCAAGCGATTGTCGATTATCAGTCAAGAGAACGACGTTTTGGTAAAACTAGTGACCAAATAACGACTTAAGCTCTTAAATTAACGTTAAAGCAAGTATATAACAAAGAGTGCCGTATATTCGTTCTTAACTTGCCTCATTATCGAAGGATTATCTATGAAAACTATTTTCCAAACTATTATTCTACTCATCTTTTGTAGCAGTTTTTGTCTTGCGCAACAAGATTCTATTCCTTACAAAGACTACTCTAAGAAGTTGGAATTTGAAATTGGAGGAGTTGATGTAACAGGTGCCGACACGAGAGATAAAAATGCAATACGTTCCATTACCGGATTAACGGTTGGGAAAAAAATAACTGTTCCCGGACCTGAAATTGCCAAAGCAATCAAAGCTCTCTGGAAGCTTCGTCTGTTTGAAGATGTAAAAATCATTGAAACCAAAACATTGGGTGATTTGGTTTTTTTGGAAATACAACTAAAAGAACGTCCAACCTTAAGTAGATACTCTTATAAAGGGGTTAAAAAATCACATCATGATGATTTAAATGATGAGATTTCAAACATCATTACAAAGGGAAGTATCGTAACAGAAGACCAAAAAAACCTCGCAAGCCTAAAAATCAAAGAATTTTATATCGAAAAAGGAAAACTTGATACAGAAGTTACCGTCAGAGAATTTATCGATACCATAAAAGAAAACTCAGTGCGACTCGTCTTTGATATTGATCGCAAAAAAAGAGTCAAAGTCGAAAACATCCAATTCACCGGAAACGACAACATCAAAGATCGTAAGCTTCGTAAAACGATGCACAACACCAAGAGAAAAGGGACTTGGTTCAGAAAAACAAAATTCTTACCTGAAGGATACGAGGAAGATAAAAAAAGCATCATTGCCAAGTATAATAACAAAGGATATATCAATGCTAGAATTACCTCTGACAGCGTTTGGAGAGATGAAAAATCCGGGCATGTCAATATTCATATAAACATTGATGAAGGCAAACAATTTTTCTTTAGGGACATTTCTTGGAAAGGGAATTCTAAATATACTGACGATCAATTGAGTACCATTTTAGGTATTGCAAAAGGTGATGTTTATAACCCAGAACTTTTGGAAACTAGACTTCGATTCAGTCAGGACGGTCGTGATGTATCGTCACTTTACATGGATGATGGCTATTTAGGGTTAAATGTCGATCCAACCATGGTCGCTGTTGGAACCGATTCGGTTGATCTTCAAATCCAGATTGGTGAAGGGCCTCAATTTACAATCGATAAAATTATCATTGAGGGAAATGATCGTACAAATGAACATGTTGTTCGTCGTGCCATCAGAACAAAACCTGGTCAGAAGTTTAGTAGAGCGCAGGTTGTTCGATCTCAAAGAGAAATCATCAATTTAGGGTATTTCAACCCTGAAAGTCTCGCCATGGATACACCGGTTAACCCAAATCGCGGTACTGTGGATATAAAATACATCGTTGAAGAACGTCCTTCAGATCAATTAGAATTATCTGCTGGTTATGGTGGAGCTAGTGGACTTTTGGGAACTCTAGGTGTGACTTTTAACAACTTTTCGGTAAAAAACATTAACAATCGTCAAGCTTGGAGTCCTTTGCCCCAAGGAGATGGACAAAGACTGGCGGTTAGAATTCAATCAAACAGTCGATTTTTACGATCCTATAACTTTACCTTTACTGAACCATGGTGGGGAGGAAAGCAACCTAGATCACTAACTTTAGGTGCTGTTCATACGGCCTACGATTTTTCTTCCTTAAGTCGAGGATCTTTAAAAATCACAAGAGGGACGATCGGTTTGGGTACTCAATTGAAATGGCCTGATGACTTTTTTAGTTCTAGTACTGCTTTAACATTGGAATCTATACGTCTCGTCGATTACGACCAAGGACAGTTTTTTGTTGAAGGCGATAACAATATCCTAACTCGCGTTACTTCTGGAAATTTTAAAAATTTCCACATAAGACAAACTTTTACTAGGAGTTCGGTTTCTGAGCCGATTTACCCTCGTCGAGGATCAAGAGTTTCTTTGACGGTACAATTTACTCCGCCGTATTCCTTATTTAGAGGGACCGATGTAATAATTGATGGTGAAGAAAGACAAGAGCTTATCGATATTGAAAATAGATATTTGGGGCCAGGTGCCATTATGACTCCAGAACAAGAAGAGATCTTTATTAATGGTAAAGAAATTTCTAAAAAATTCGAGTTTTTAGAGTATCACAAGTGGCGTTTTGATGCCGATTGGTATTTCAATATTTTTGGAAAGGTCGTGCTTTACGCGAATGCTAAAATTGGAGTGGTTGGATCTTATAATTCTGCCATAGGACTTTCGCCATTTGAGAGATTTGAATTAGGAGGCGATGGATTATCCAACCAAAACGTGGGTATTACCGGTAAGGACATTATCTCTCTAAGAGGTTATGAGACGACCGAATTGGAAGAAAACGGTGTGGGAGGAGCGACAGTCTTTGATAAATTTACCATGGAAATGAGGTTTCCACTTTCCTTAAATCCTAACTCTACGATCTATTTCCATACTTTCATTCAAGGAGGTAATTCTTGGGGTAAATTTGAAGATTTTAACCCATTTGATTTGAAGCGATCCGTCGGTGGTGGTATGAGAGTATTCTTACCGATGTTTGGTCTCCTAGGATTTGATTATGGATTTGGATTGGATAGAAATCTTCCCGATTCTGCTACATGGAGTAATTATGGAAAATTCAGTATTGTACTTGGATTTGAGCCTGATTAAGCTTTGGCTTTCGCCGAATCATTAAGATATAAAAAGGGGACTTGTTTGTGTTACGAGTCCCCTTTTCATTATGTATTTTTTCAAATCTATTTCATAACCTTCAAACTCAAATCCAAACACCCCGCACTGTGTGTTAATGCACCTACCGAAATAAAATCAACACCTGTCTGTGCTACTTTACCTACGGTTTGCAAATCGATTCCACCAGAAGCTTCAGTTTCAAACTTTTTATCTACGATTGCAACAGCCTCTCGAAGAATTGGAATCTCAAAATTATCCAACATGATTCGAGTCACGCCACCGATTTCTAGCACTTCATACAATTCCACAAGATTTCTTACCTCTACAGTAATACCCAAATCCAAGTTGTTGTCTTTGAGATAAGCATTGGTTTTTTGGATCGCTTTTGTAATGCTACCACAAGCATCGATGTGATTATCTTTGATCATGATCCAATCATACAAACCAATTCTATAATTATGGCAACCTCCAATTCTTACAGCCCATTTCTCTAGGAAGCGTAAAAGAGGTGTGGTTTTTCTTG
>JAHDCZ010000030.1:13164-30837 GCA_020629615.1 Saprospiraceae bacterium | reverse complement strand
GGGTTTTTCCTCAATTTGCGCATGGATGCTGCCAAGCATTGCAAAACAGCATAATAGAATCGTCATCTTTTTAAACATAGAGTACTAGGATTGATTGTGTTTTAATCTACGACTTTATTGAGCAAAAAACCCTGTTAGCCTTCTACATTAACTCTTTCTTATGAATGTGTCAATAGAAATTTTCATTTGGAATGAATAAAAAGCCTTCTTCTACGAGAATTTGTAAAAGAAGGCCTAATAATTATTTTTCGATTGTAATCGAATGTAAAATTACATGTCTCAATCTATCTCTTGATGAACTCCATTTGTTTATGAATTCCTTTACTTGTATATCGCAAGAAATAAGCTCCACTACTCAAATTTTCGACATTAATTTCAACTACCCGATTTTGAGCATTTAATTGCTTTTCCAGTACTTTGAATCCAAGAGAATTAAAAATCTCGATATTACCTTCAAGTAATTGATCTTTCGAATCTAAAATAAGCTTTGTAGTGGCAGGATTAGGATAAATTCTGAGATTACTCTCTGATGAAGCTATTCTTCCACTCACAACATTAGAATAATCATATTGACCATCAAGGTCAATTTGTTTAAGTCTATAATAGTAGGTAACATTTTCAGTCACATCGCTGTCCGTATATTTATAATTGTTAAACGCCGCTCCAGCTAACTTTGCCTCAACAAACCCAAGGTCTCTTACCTCTCTAAAATTAAGCTCTTCAGAACGCTGGATCTGAAATCCTTCATTATTTATTTCAGAAGTTGTTGACCATAAAAGATCAATTTTATTTTTAAGACTCACGGCTTTGACATCTACAAATTCAACAGGAACAACAGCAGAAATGGTAATGGTTCCTCCTACATTTAAAAACACATTATCAGAACATTTAACCATGATGATCCCGTTAGAGGTCGAAATATTTGGAACTGTTATATCATGACTGCCATCATTAGGAACAGCAGAAGCTAAAGTTTGGTCAAAAGTTAATCCTCCATCAGTAGACAAGTAGATGTCAACATTTGCACAACTTACAGGAGCAATATCAGTATTGGCAACGTCCCAAGTAATGGTTTGGGTAGAATTCCCTGACCAAGTGACACTTCCCGATGGACTGGTAACAATAAAAGGTCCTGCTGAACTTGTCCACTCCAAAACTACATCTTCTAGAGTCACACGTCCAGAAGCCGGAGAATTATCTCTAACCGAAACTTTAAAATTGGTTGTTCGTGTCACACTAGGCAAGACCTCCCATGTCGGAGTAGTTCCTGCTATGATGGCAGGCAAATTGGGAAAATATCTCGTATCATCAGTAACCGGAGTTAAAGTTCTGAAATTCGGACCATCGGTACTTGTACTGGATGGAGGCTGTGTACTGACTTCATTATCAAACTGTTCCCAGCAATAAGTCATAGGGTCACCATCAGCATCTGTCGCGATCGCTGTTAATCTAAAAGGAGTACTTATAGGAACATTATAGGTAGCACCTGTTCCAGAAATTACTGGTGCACTATTTGTCATAGTCGTTTTCACAGGACAACTATTTCCTGTACCATTGATATAGTTATGTACTTCGATTAAACTTGCCACATGAAAATAATCATCACTGTTATTTTGTACGTTAGGAGAACAAATACCAGCATATCCCATAATGGTAGAAGCACTTCCAGGCTCATAGGACTGTGAACTTCTTTGGCAATTGTTGTTTTGAGTATGGTTTGCTCCAAATTGATGTCCCATTTCATGCGCCACGTAATCAACATAGAATGGATCACCTGTTGGATTAGATAATCCTGTAACTCCACCTGCTTTCCAATCAGAATTAGAGCATCCAGAAATATTTCCATCCAAACAAGGAACTCCAAGGTAAGCAACTCCACCACCACCAGTACTAAAGACATGACCTATATCATAATTTGCAGAACCAATAACACTTTGCATGTTTTGACCATTTTCGCAAAGCATTGCTCCTCCATTATTATTGGTGAAAGGATCAGGATTGGAGGTGTAAATAACTAAATCATTATTTGGAATGAGTTCCATTTTTACCGCAAAATCTCTTTCATAAATTCCATTAATACGATTCATTGCAGTTGTCATTTCTGCTAAAACACCACTGGCTCCACCTCCAATAGCATTAGAATATTCTACCGTACAAGCCAGGGCTAATCGATAAACTCTAATTTCATTATTACCTAACTCAACCGGCGGTAGTGCTCTAACAATATCTTCGTCTACAGTATGCTTATGACTCGTTTCACACAAAAACTCTCCAGTGTTTAAAGCATTCTTACGGTAGTAAATCATTCCAATGTTAGGGTTTCCTTTCTCAAAGTTATCCATCATAATAATTCCATCTTTTAAAGAATGAATCATCATGCGACATCCCCTTGGACTTGTTTCAAAACGGATAAATTCTGATGGACTTTGTACATTATAACCCGCATATGATCTTATATCAGGAAATTTGGACTGTAAGTCCGGGTGCATAACTTTAGAATCATAAACATTGAAAATAGCTTTTGATCCATCAGGTAGAGGCATTTCAACATTGACGGTTAATTTTTCATTACTAGGACGATCTAGGTGAAATTCTAAATTACTTCTGATCTCTTCTAGATCAATCGTTACTAAGCTATAATCTGAAACCACAATTTCAGGTTGTATCTCTTCTTTTAAACGAGAGTCATCTTCAATGAATTGACCAATTCTTATTAAATCTTGTCCAAATAATTGTTGGGTCGCCAAAATAGCGACAAGTAAAAGCAAAAATCTCATAACATTTGTTTTCGTAAAACAGGATTAAATTAAACAATAGAATGTTTGGAAATTGTTTTGCTCATTAGGAAAATTGGGGATTTAAAAATAACGAATTAAATCAACTAATCCATCAATTTATTAAACAACACTCCCTTTAAATCATCAATATTAATTCTTGTCTGATTTAAACTATCACGATCTCTTAAGGTAACGGAACCATCTTCCAAAGTATCAAAATCTATGGTTACACAATATGGCGTACCAATCGCATCTTGTCTTCGGTACCGCTTACCAATCGCATCTTTCTCTTCGTATTGACAATTAAAGGAGCCTTTTAAACTTTCAAATACTTCTCTTGCCTTTGATGTCAATTCTGGTTTGTTTTTTAACAATGGAAGAATCGCACATTTTACTGGTGCAAGCGTAGGAGGAATTTTTAACACAGTCCGTGTGGAATCATTTCCTTTTGAATCGGGAATCGTTTCTTCCTGTAATGCATTCGATAAAACAGCTAAAAACATTCGGTCACAACCGATAGAAGTTTCTACCACATATGGAACATAATTTTCATTTTTATCAGGATCGAAATATTGTAATTTCTTTCCTGACAATTCTTGATGAGCTTTCAAATCAAAATCAGTTCTTGAGTGAATTCCTTCCAATTCTTTAAATCCAAATGGGAATTCAAACTGTATATCAGCAGCTGCATTGGCATAATGCGCTAAGTTATCATGATCGTGAAATCTCAGTTTCTCCGAAGGAGTACCTAAGGATTGGTGCCATTTCAATCGCGTTTCCTTCCAGTACTCGTACCATTTCATTTCTGTGCCGGGTTGAACAAAAAATTGCATTTCCATTTGCTCGAATTCACGCATTCTAAATATAAATTGACGTGCGACAATTTCATTTCTGAATGCCTTCCCTATTTGTGCGATACCAAAAGGTAGTTTTTGACGAGTTGATTTTTGAACATTTAAGAAATTGACAAAAATCCCTTGCGCTGTTTCTGGTCGTAGATACAACTTATCCTCTTCTCCAGCTATATTCCCAAGTTGCGTTGAAAACATCAAATTAAACTGACGGACATCTGTCCAATTTTTAGAGCCACTTATCGGACAAGCAATATCTAAATCAACAATAATTTGTTTCATCTCTGCCATATCGCCAGCAGTCATTGCATCCGCCATCCGCTTAGAAATCTGAGTGATTTTAGTTTGTCTTTCTATGATTCTTCCATTCGTACTACGGAACATCGTCTCATCAAAATTATCAAACTTCTTTTTGGCTTTTTCTACATCTTTGTTGTTTTTGGCTTCAATTTTTGCGATGTAATCCTCAATTAACACATCCGCACGATATCTTTTTTTTGAATCTTTGTTATCCACCAAAGGATCATTAAACGCATCGACATGTCCAGAAGCCTTCCAAGTCTTAGGGTGCATAAAAATAGCGGCATCTATCCCTACAATATTTTCATGCATTTGCACCATACTTCTCCACCAATACTTCTTGATGTTGTTTTTTAATTCGACACCATTCGGACCATAATCATAGACCGCACTTAGGCCGTCATAAATGTCACTGGATTGGAAAATAAAACCATACTCTTTACAATGTGCAATGATACTTTTGAAATCCATAGGATAATTTTTTCTTATTTAAAATTCACTCGTAAAATGAAAGGAAACGTCAGGATGATTTTCTTCAGCCATTTTTAATCCCCAAGCAGACTCTGCTAAGAATACCAATTTTCCGTCTATATCTTCCGCCAAATCTCTTTTTCGTTTAGCCATAAAGTCTTTCATTGCCTCTGGCGATTCGCAACTTACCCAACAAGCTTTGTGCAAATTCACTGGTTCATAACTACACGAAGCACCGTATTCATTTTTTAATCTATATTGAATCACTTCAAATTGAAGTGCTCCGACGGTACCAATTATTTTACGACCATTGTTCTTTTTCACAAACATTTGTGCAACTCCTTCCTCCATCAACTGCGACAATCCTTTTGCCAATTGCTTGGACTTTAATGGATCCGCGTTGTCGACATATCGAAATTGCTCTGGCGAAAAACTTGGGATTCCTTTGAAATGTAAAACTTCACCTTCAGTCAAAGTATCGCCAATTTTGAAATTTCCCGAATCATACAAACCGATAATATCTCCAGGATAAGCCTCATCGACGACCGACTTTTTGGATGCCATGAATGCTGTTGGGTTGGAAAACTTTATCTTTTTATTTTGTCTTACGTGAAGATAGTTGGTATTTCTTTCAAAAACGCCAGAACAAATTCTGAGGAATGCAATTCGATCTCGATGCTTTGGATCCATGTTGGCATGAATCTTAAAAATAAATCCCGTGAATTTATTTTCTGTGGGCTCAATTCTTCTTTCCTCTGTATCTCTTGGCAGTGGATGCGGCGCAATTTCAACAAAACAATCCAGCATCTCCTTTACTCCAAAATTGTTAATCGCAGATCCGAAAAACACGGGAGATATTTTTCCAGCAAGGTAATCTTCTACGTTCAGCTCTGGATAGACTTCTTCAATCATTTCCACTTCTTCTCGTAATTCTTTTGCTGCTGCCTCGCCGACATGACTCTCCAAGCTTTCATCAGCCAAATCTTGAATAACAATAATTTCTTCCTGAAGATCCTGTTTGCTATGTGGTCTAAACAAAATCAATTCTTTCTTATACAAATTATATACCCCTTGAAATCGTTGACCCATTCCGATAGGCCATGAGAGAGGAACAACCTTCATATCCAATTTTGCTTCCACTTCATCCAACAAATCAAAACCGTCCTTTCCTTCTCGATCCATCTTATTGATGAATACAATCATTGGCGTTTCCCTCATTTTACAAACCTTGACCAAGGCTTCAGTTTGCATCTCTACCCCTTTGGCAACATCAATGACCACAATTGCACTATCAACAGCGGTCAAAGTCCTAAAAGTATCCTCCGCAAAATCTTTGTGACCAGGTGTATCGAGAATATTAATCTGTCTTCCTTTGTATTCAAAAGCCATCACAGAGGTCGCTACTGAGATCCCTCTTTGCTTCTCGATTTCCATAAAATCGGAGGTTGCATGCTTCTTAATTTTATTGGACTTCACCGCTCCTGCCACTTGAATCGCGCCACCAAAAAGCAGTAATTTTTCGGTTAAAGTCGTCTTTCCAGCATCAGGGTGACTGACGATTCCAAATGTTCTTCGTTTTTCTAATTCTTCAATGAAACCCATAAGGCAATTTTGAAAGGGCAAAAGTAAGAAATTAGGGGTGTTTTCTCTCTACTCACTTCCTTTTAAAGTCACTATTTTAGAAGCATTACGTTAATTTTTTTGATAACATGATTACCCAAGATATATTTGGGCTGTTCATTCCTTGATTCTTATCTTCACGAAACGATAAAATCACAAAAAAACTGTTATGATCGAATTAGCAAGTATTATTATTCTTGGAATTTTTGCTCAGTGGCTGGCTTGGCGTTTTAAAGTACCTGCAATTCTTCCACTTATTTTGACTGGTTTGGCGGTTGGACCTTTTTCCCCGTACTGGATGCCACATGAATGGCTTCACGGAAGTGATAAGTGGCTCAATCCTATCCATGGATTAAGTGATGGTTTATTCCCTGGAGATAATTTATTTTACTTTGTCGAGCTTTCCATCGGCATCATACTTTTTGAAGGTGGATTGACTTTAAAAAGGAATGAAATTAAGTCTATTGGGAATATTATTCTAAAATTAATATCTGTTGGATCTGCTGTTACTTTCTTTACTGCGGCGATTGCCGCACATTACATCGTTGCACTTAGCTGGCCTTTATCCTTTCTTTTTGCTGGTTTGATTATTGTGACAGGACCTACGGTTATCGCTCCGATATTGAGGAATATTCCACTCAAAAAAGACGTAGCAAATATTCTGAAATGGGAAGGGATTTTAATTGACCCTATTGGTGCATTGGTTGCGGTTTTGGTTTATGAATTTTTGGCAAGTTTGGCTGGTGATCACGGAGGTGGACATGGGGACAGTTCTTTTACCGCTGGTGCCTTTAAACACTTTTTGACCTTAACACTTGTTGGACTTTCACTTGGAACTATTGCAGCATTTGCCTTGAAAGAAATCATAAAACGTCATTGGGTTCCTCATTATCTTATGAATGTATTTACCTTGGCTTTTGTGCTTGTTATCTTTGTAGGCTCTGGTCAGTTGGTTGCCGATTCAGGACTTTTAACTATTGTGGTTATGGGTACAGTACTGGCAAATATTGATTTACCCAATATGGAGGAGATTCTTTACTTCAAAGAATCATTGGCCGTTTTATTGATCTCCATGTTATTTATTTTACTTAGCGCGAATATTAATATTATTGAATTGCAATCATTATTGAATTGGCAAAGTGCCGCTTTATTCTTGTCTATAATTTTAATTGTACGTCCTTTAGGCGTATTTCTTAGTTCGAATAGAAGCAACTTAAACACCAAAGAAAAACTATTCATTAGTTGGGTCGGTCCTCGTGGTATTGTTGCGGCGGGTATTGCTTCGTTGTTTGGTTCTAAATTACTCAACCTCAACAATGAGGCTTTAGAAGCGGGCAAATCCATTCCTTTTGAAGGCGCAGAAATGATCACACCACTTGTATTTATGGTCGTTTTAGGCACCGTATTATTAAATGCTACAACGGCAGGCTTAGTAGCACGATGGATGGGTGTCGTTGTTGATAAGAGTAACGGAATTATGATTATCGGTGCGCATAAAGCTTCAAGATTGATTGCTTCATATTTACAAAAAAGTGGGCGCAATGTTGTGTTAATTGATTCTAATAAAAACAATGTCCTCAAAGCCACGGAGCAAGGTTTAAGTGCCTTGACGGCGAATATTTATACTGATAATTTGGAGGACAATATCGAGCTCAATGATATGGGCTATCTGCTCGCTATGACGGGGAGTACTGAAGTCAACAAGTACGCAACACAAAAACTTAAAAAACGATTTGGTGAAAATGGATCATTCCGCTTTGTATCAGCGGATGAACGAGCAGATGATACTAATAATCCTGGCGAAGGTCTGTTTTCAAACCATGACGACTATATTAATTTTATCGAAGTAGCTCGTGATTATCCGACGATGCACGAATTGGAAATATCCAATTCAGATTTTCTTACTCAGGCTTTGACCCAAATCAATCAGAATGAAAGTTGCATCCCTGTTTTTATAAAAGATGGAGAAGGCGTTTTACAGGTGATTACCTCTGATCATTCTAAATTGAATTTTGAAGAAGGAAGTCAATTAGTTTATTTGGGAAAAGAACTGAAATTTAGTGAAAACTAATAAAAGAAGCGAGCCACACCGATGGTGTGGCCCGCACATTGACAATTCCAACATCAATTTGATTCTTTATTAGATCTTGCGACCATTTGTGGATCTCCAAATATTTGGAGATTTAGATTATGATTTTCTTTGTAGTTAAACGTATTTGTAACATTTACCGAGGATCGCTTGTATCGTCTTCCCGAAAAATCCATGTTTTCAACAATGTATCTTTCTGCGTCCAATTTACTGTAATCGGAAATCTTCAAGTCCATTTGCTTCCCTTTACCGATTAAAGTTGTCAATCCTCTTCCTTTTAAATCCAATTTCAAATTTTGGATATCTACATAGGCTTTTACATCAAACCTTCCATTCTTCACAATCTCCATGGCATTTTGAACAAACCCTTGAATTCGAATATCTTCAGCATCCATTAGATGTACTGATTCTAATTGGGGCATTGTTACAAACAACTTTAAAGATCTATAATTACTAGAAGGAGCAATTACCGATAAGGTATTATTTGTACTTACCACTTCTACGGATTTACTGTATTCTTTGGCTCCAATTATTTTCATGGAATAGTCCTTACCGTAAACGATCTCGGTCTGTATATTCCCTTCGATATTCAAATGACTAAAATCTTTAAAGTCATAAATTTTTTCAAAAGAATTTTCTTCTAACCACTTACCAGCAAACAAACCGTTTTCTCCCATTTCCCAAATATGTCCACTAGTTCTTCTCGGTGATTCAAAGCTATCATCTTTATCTAATTTTACATTGAGTGCAAAAACACTTTTGTCAAATTCAACCTCCATCCCCTTTGGTATGGACAACTCGTATAAAACTTCTTGACCTCTCATCTTACTTCCTCTTTTAAGTAAAAAGTAATCTGGGATAAAAATTTCATTTCCTTCCACCTTTATTTCATGTATGGCCTGTGCAGCTTTCTGCTTGGCATCTCTTCTATCTTTTCCTGAGCTATGAACTTCTTTATTGACAACGAGCAGGTCGGATTTACCCTTGACGACCTTTATTCTAATATTATCGCTGATCAAACCTCTTGATCCCGCTCTTAATCCATCAAAATTGGCCCAATATGAACCAGAATTATTGGACATAGAAGAAATCCTTATGACTTCATCAGATAAGGGATATTCTTTTTCAATATGTATCGAACTATGTGATTGAAAATGTGCTACTGTACTAATAATTGTAGCCACAAATATCACCGCACTCGCCCCCCAAATCATCCATAAGTTCTTTTTCCAACCAGCTTTCAATTTAAAGTTTGTAAATCGTTTGGTAAAGAGAACCAGCATTCCAAAAAGAGGAATTCCTAAGGTTAATAGTCCTCCGATCAATCCACCAAAGTTAAGGAGGAAGGAATTTGGACCGATGAAGTTAGCATACGGTACAATAGTAATCGTTGCAAAAATCATACTGATCCATATCAAACCAATTACAATCAAGAGTACAAATAAAATCAGACCCCAAACCGATTTAAAAACTCGTTTAACACATCGGGCAACAAATCCAAATATTGAACCTAGAATAGAAAACCCTTTCGATAAGGTTCTTCTTGCAAATCCGAATATGGAGTTATTCGTTTTTTTTTTGACCCGAATTCTCGGCCAAATTCTGATACTGTTTCAGAAAAAGAATGCATCTCGTCCTCAATCATTTTACCAATACTCTCTACATTCACTGGTTCGCCTCTCATACTCAATCTATCACCAGATGTTCTGGCAGCAGGAATTGCAATCCATAAGACAATGTAAGGGATGATGGCAACCCCTCCACTAAAGAATAAGACCGCTACAATAAGCCTTACCCAAACAGGATCTTGAATTCCAAAATACGCTGATATACCCGAACAAACTCCACCAATGACCTTGTCTTCATTATCTCTAAAGAGTTTTCGTCCTGTTTTGATTCTTGTTTTAGATTTTCTTTTCTTTTTTACAGGCTCATCAATAAACTCTTCTGATGATTCGGCAGCAGCCCCAAAATCCTGCGGGCTACCCATTATTTTAATGACCTCATCCAAATCTTTTCGTGTCAAAATCTTCTGACCATTCATTTGTTCAGTAAATAATTCTGCCATCCTGACTTCGATATCACCTACGATTTCTTCACATCCTTCAGAATCCGAAAAATGAGATTTTATGGTATCGAGGTACCAGTTCAGATGCTGGTACGCATCATCATCTATTGTAAATGGATATCCCCCTAAATTGATGTTGAATATTTTATTCATTAGACTTTTTGTTTTTTCGTTGATAAATTAACTGCCTGGGTTAGTTCTTTCCAGGTTTCTTTGAGTCCGCCGAGGAACTCTTGACCTTCTTCGGTTAAGTAATAATATTTACGCGGAGGACCCGAAGTAGATTCTCGCCAATTATAGTGTAACAGTTCCGCATTCTTTAGGCGGTTAAGCAAAGGATACAAAGTTCCTTCCACCACAATCAATTTAGCCTCTTTCAACTTTTTGATTATATCAGAAGGGTATGCCTCTTCTTTAGATATTATGGATAAAACGCATAATTCTAAAACTCCTTTTCTCATCTGTGCTCTTGCATTTTCAATTTTCATACTTCAAATATATAATTATATATAGTACTATGCAATACAAAGTACTTTTATTTAACCAAGTACTATATGAAACGTCCCATTTCTTCGACGAAAGTCAAAAAACGGGAGAAAACTTAAATTAATCTTTCGTTAAAAATTAGCATGATATCCCCTTGAAATGTACCTTTGCGGCAAATGTTAACGCTAAAATCTTAAAATGAAGAAAGGAATATTATTCACGCTACTTATCGCGCTACTTTCTATAAACCTTGGAATTTCTCAAAAAATGGGGCATTTAGACTCTCAGAGATTACTTCAAGAACTTCCAGAAATGAATGCTGCGAACAGTCAATTGGAAACATATCAAAAACAATTGGTCTCCAAAGGTGAAACCATGGTCAAAACTTTTGAAGCCAATTATCAAAAATATGTGACTGAAGCTAATGGTGGCACGCTCTCAAAAATTGAAATGCAAAATCGAGAAGCTGCTCTTGGTCAAGAACAACAAGCCATTCAAAACTATGAATTGGAAGTTCAACAAAAAATTGCTACCAAAAGAGAAGAACTTTACACGCCAATATTAGATAAGATCAAAGCTATTGTTGATCAGGTAGGTAAAGACAATGGGTACTATATGATCTTGGATTCTAGTACAGGAGTTTTATTACATGCGAGTGATTCGGAAAATGTGATGGGACTAGTCAAAGCAAAACTTGGAATATAAGCAAGTAAAATTAATTTATTCAAGGGGTATCATGTATTGATGCCCCTTTTTTTATGTCCTACTTATTAATCCCTGATTTGATTTTAGCATCTTTTGCCATTTTAATTTCCTTATCAGCCATCATCAAAATAAAAATACTAATCACAGGCAATGACATAAGCTTTGAAAAGAACCCATAAATCAAAAACCCTACTGCCAAAACTTTTCCCAAATTGGCAGCAAAAATAGTGGCTCTCGTATAATCCATTTTAAAAGCCAAAACAGCCCGCAATACTCTACCACCATCCATTGGAAAGGCAGGAATCAAATTAAAAATAAATAATACCAGATTTAAAAAGAAAATCATTTTTAGAAATTCCATAGGATCTTGAATCCTACTGAAATCATCAAGTGGAGTAAAATCATCGCATTTCAAAATCAGCAACACCATAAAAAGTATTGAAGCAATGACTGCATTGACAAACGGTCCTGCAAGAGCAATTTTAATTTCCAATTTCGGATTTTTCGGAATTCTTTCTAAGCGAGCCAAGCCACCAATCGGCGACAAAAGAATATCATGCGTTTTGATATTGCATTTCCTTGCCATCAGAGCGTGGCCAAATTCGTGTAAAACGACAGAAAAAAATAAGATTAAAACACTGGTCGAAAACATTAATATTTCCGATCCATTAAGCTGATAGCTCGTAGCGATAAATACGATCAAAAAAAGGATAAAGAAAAAAGTCCAATGAAGCTTTACTGGAATACCAAAGTAAGTTCCAATGGATAAGGTGGTATTCATCTTAACCTAAAATTGGCTCGTACAAATTACCTTTTTGAATTTTTCTTGAAAGCACAATTCGCTGTACCTCAGAAGTCCCTTCATAAATTTGAGTAATCTTAGCGTCACGCATCAATCGTTCAACATGATACTCTTTTACGAAGCCGTAGCCTCCATGAATTTGAACCGCCTCTACTGTATGCTTCATTGCAACTTCGGAAGCAAACAACTTGGCCATACTTCCCGCAGCCACATAGTCCATATGCTGGTCTTTAAGCCATGCTGCCCGATGAACCAATAGTCTAGCAGCCTCTATATCCGTGGCCATATCCGCCAACTTAAACGCAATCGCCTGATGATCAGAAATTTTCTTACCAAACGCTTCTCGTTCATTGGCATATTTTCTTGCCAGTTCGAAAGCTCCTTGCGCAATTCCTAAGGCCTGAGAAGCAATACCAATTCTTCCCCCAGCAAGGACTTTCATCGCAAACTTAAAGCCAAATCCATCTTCACCGATTCTGTTTTCTTTAGGTACTTTAACGTCATTATACATTATGGTATGGGTATCCGATGAACGAATTCCCAATTTATCTTCTTTTGCACCAATGGTAACACCATCCCAATCAGTCTCTACTATAAAAGCATTAATCCCACGATGTTTTTTTTCAGGATCAGTATGCGCAATAACCAAATGAACGCTTGAAGAACCACCATTGGTAATCCAATTTTTAGTACCATTGATCAAATAATGATCACCCATATCTACGGCGGTCGTTCGTTGCATGGTGGCATCGCTACCTGCTTCTGGTTCTGATAAGCAGAACGCCCCGATCCATTCACCGCTAGCTAACTTTGTTAAATACTTTTGTTTCTGTTCTTCAGTTCCATAGGTTTCAAGTCCCCAGCACACTAAAGAGTTGTTGACAGACATCGCCACCGAACAGGAATTATCTATTTTAGAGATTTCTTCCATTGCCAGAACATAGGATAACGTATCCATTCCTCCGCCGCCATAATCGGGCGAAGTCATCATTCCTAAAAAGCCCAATTCTGCCATTTTTTTCAATTGCTCCGTCGGATGAATCATATCTCTATCTCGATCGATAACACCGGGAAGGAGTTCATTTTGGGCAAAATCTCTGGCGGCTTCTTTAACCGCTAAATGTTCTTCAGTTAATTTAAAATTCATCGCAAAGAATTAGAAAACAAATATATTAATTATTGGATTGTTTTATGACATTGAGTAGAGTACGAAATGCGCCAAACCTTCCTTTGTATTTTTCGGAATGTTCTTTTTGTAATTCTGATGCATGGATATCAAAATAATCTTGGAGCATATCGGCGTTAGGTGCCAAATATTGGATTGAAAAAGTGACCCCATGTTCATCTTCGTCTCCTCGAATTGCACTCAAAGTATATGATTCAAAACAATTAGTATGCATGACTTTAGGGATATGCTCCTCTTGCATCCATTTTAACCAATCATTTTCAATAGCTTGATCAATCTTGATTGTCACATTATAAATTATCTTCATACTCTATTGTATATCATCGCCACGGAGTACCCGATATCGTTTTCGAGCATCTACTGCCAATGTACTATTAGAAAAATCTATGAACAATTTTTGATACAGTTCTTGAGCTTTCTCTTTATCGACTAATTGATAATCATAAAGTTTTGCCAATTCGTATATCGCATTGTCACATCGTATTTCTTCAACATGTTTTTCGATAATTTGGTTGTAAAACTTTATGGCTTCATCAAAATTCTTTTGTTTCACATTGATCTGGGCCTTGCTATATAGTAAATCATCTTGCAAACTATGCTCTGGATAAATCGTACTTATAGAATCTAATTTCGCAAAGGCTTCATCAAATCGATTTTGATATATCAGTAAATCCGCATTCGCGTAAAGCATCAAAGGGGCATCGGTTGTATCTAATCCCATGTTGTCCATAATAAATACCGAAAGATCTATCGCATCATTACTTATCAACTTAGAGGTTGAAGCTTTCAAAATATCAAACTGTGCTTGCGCCCAACCAAAGTCTCCATTGTAGTATGACAATTTTGCGTTTTTAAAACGAGCCAATTCACCAATGAATTCTTCCTTAAAATCCTTATCTACTTGAGAATATAAAAGTGTAGACTCCCATATTTCGCCATCAATTAAGTAGTAATCGGCGAGCGATACTTTCGCTTTAGCTCTAAGGTTTTTCGATATTCCATTCATGTCTTTAACCTTGGTCAAAATTTTTATGGCTTCATCTATATCGTTTAAGTATAGAGCTTGAAAATCAGCGTACTCTCTCATTACTAGAGAGGTTTGTCGGTTTTCACCGAATTCATTTAAAAAGGTATCGTATTCCATTTTCAGAGCCATCAAGTCTTCTTTCTCATACTTGAGATCAGCCGTGATAATTTCTTTACGACTATTTAATAATTCTCGTTTGGCGTCTATATAGTAACTAGAGTTTACCCCTTTATTTTCTATGATGTAGTTATAGGCATCAATCGCGGTTTCAAAATCTTTATCCTGTCTTGCAATATTCGCAATACTATAAACACGCATTCCATTTTCTTCCAGTTTACGATCTAATGCTCTCGCTTGCCGAAATGCCTTGGCGTAGTTTTTATCTTGCATAAAAGCCCAAACCAAAAGTTCTTGGTACTCAATGATATCTGGCTCTTCTTGAATTCTCTCGTACAATTGGGATTGTAAAACTGCATAATCTTCTTTTTGTAAATTACGTTGAAGATTGATTTTTAAATTATTTATTCTTTTGGGGTTTTGTTCTGCGGTGTTTAAATAGTAATACAACATTCGAGGGCTATCTCCCTTTCTTTTGTAAAGCTCGGCAAGACTACTCGAAAAATTATAATTTCCTCCAATTATATCCTCTCCTTTTTCATATACTCTTATCGCGTAATCATATTTGGCTAGAGATAAAAAAGCATTGCCCAATTGACTAATAATATTCAAGTCCGTGGGCATGTTTTTGATAGCCCTTTCGTACTGATCAATGGCCTTTTCTTCTTCAAATTGTTGTTCGTACATATAACCCAAACTCACCAACAGATGCACATCGTTTGGGCGGGTTCTTATCGCATCATTAATGATTTTTCCTGCCTGCTCATAATCCTCCAAAGCGATAACGGCCTCTACATAGCGTTTAAAATAGTAATCATTTTTCCGAACCTGATATAGCTTTTTATATTCCGCAGCCGCTTTTTCATATTCTCCTTGTTGAAAATATTTGTTTGCCAATTGTGAAGAGGTCTGTTTAGTTCCTTGAGCTTGAACTGAGCAAAAGCTGATAAATAAAAGAAAAATAAAACTTATAAATTTTGATTGCATGAATCTACTTTATTCTAAAACGTTTTAATCTAACATTGCATTATAAGAGAAAGCCATATAATCATATAAAAGAAAATCGGCTATCTTAGTTCAAAGATAGCCGATTTAATATATTTAATTGAAACTCTAGCCTTCCAATCTAAATCTTACAGGCAGGGTATACAATACTTTTACGGGTCGTCCACGCTGTTTTCCAGGTGTCCACTTTTGAGACATATTATTCATCCCTTCTACAACTTTGAGAGCTGCTTGTCCACATCCAGCTCCAATATCTCTCACCAGATTGGTTTCCGTGACGTTACCATTTTTGTCCACAACAAACTGGACTACACACATACCATCGACGCCATTTTCTCTAGCAATCGCAGGATACTTCAAATTTCTATAAATGTACTGCAACATTTTTTGCTTCGCACATTCTTCTTTTTCAGCATCTGTTCCTCCAGAATCTTCACATCCAGGGAATCGTGGCATTTGCTCAACCACTTTGAAGATTTCCTCTTCCTCTGGCGGCGGTGGCGGCGGTGGTGGTGGTGGCGGTGGTGCCTCTTCGGCAACCGGTGCGTCCTCAACTACCGTTTCTTCTTCGACAGATTCATCCACAAACTCAGGCTCGTCTTCCTCTTCAATTTCTTCCTCTGGCACTTCTTCGATCACCGGCGGTGGTGGCGGTGGTGGCGGTGGCGGTGGCTCTGCCGTTCTTGGTGGTTCAATTTCTATTTCTTCATCCAATTCAAGGGCATCATCTGGTATTATTACTGCGTCCTCTCTTGTCGTCCAGCTAAACGCTAATAAAACACAAGTTAAAGACGCCAAAATACCATACTTTAAAAATGGCCCTGAAAAAGAAAATGCATTGGTTTCAGGAAATTTTGTTCTAGCTGCAGAGCTAGCTGCATAATTTCCAGATGCATATTTCTCTTTTAATTCCGAGACATCATAGCCTTGGATTTTGTTCCGAAAAAACAGAATCAAACCTACCGTCAATAGAATCAAAAGCAACACTCCCAAGAGTGCCATTGTCCCTGATACTTCTAAATTTGATAACATTGATTATGTGTTTTTACTTTTAAATTATCGGTTCTCTATTATTGAGTAGCTAATATTAAGAATTATCTCATAGAACTCAAAATCGAAGAAGAATTAATCAATATTATGAAATAATTTCTCTCCTGCTAAACCTGTTCAAGATAATAGATGCAATAAAAATAAATTTTGGTGGGCATCTCTCAAAAAAACTCAACCTACCAATTCTTGATATGCATCATGATCTAATAATTCATTGAGCTGATCCATATCACTAGGCTTGATTTTGACTACCCAACCTTCTCCATACGGATCGGTATTGATTAAACCTGGATTATCTCCTTCGTTTTCGTCAAGTGCCGAGTTAAATTCTAGAATTTCTCCTGATACGGGCATAAATAAATCCGAAGTTGTTTTTACCGCCTCTACGGTACCAAAAACTTCATCTTGTTCTATTGTTTCGCCAATTGTATCTACTTCTACATAAACTAATTCACCCAATTCGCCTTGAGCGAAATCAGTGATTCCAACCACGACATTACCGTCTTCTTCTAGCCTAACCCACTCGTGTTCCTTTGTATACTTTAAATTATCTGGAATGTTCATTTGTTATGATTGTTGGTTTAAAAAGTCTTTTACCCACTCATATGTGACTGATTTTGGTCTTTCCAAAGGAAATCCTAGTGCTCTAGACCAGCACATTGCGGCCATCACACCTAATGCCCTGGAAACACCAAATAGGACGGTATAGAAACTATACTCCTTCATCCCATAATGTACCAATAAAGCGCCAGAATGAGCATCTACATTAGGCCAAGGGTTTTTTACTTTTCCTAATCCTCCCAATATTTCGGGGACAACATCAAACATATCCCAAACGATTTGCACAATATCGTCTCCTTTTATATATTCTTCCGCAAAAGTTTTCTGGGCTGTAAATCTAGGATCTGGCATTCTAAGGACCGCATGTCCGTAACCTGGAATTACCTTTCCTTCTGAGAGTGTTTTATTCACATAGTCTGCAATCTGTTCTTTGGAAGGCTTGGTAGTTCCAATCGATTCTACCATATTAAATATCCATTTGATCACTTCTTGATTAGCCAAACCATGCAACGGACCTGCTAATGAATTCATTCCTCCTGCAAAAGACATGTAGGCGTC
>JAHDCZ010000030.1:0-13064 GCA_020629615.1 Saprospiraceae bacterium | reverse complement strand
CATGCAACGGACCTGCTAATGAATTCATTCCTCCTGCAAAAGACATGTAGGCGTCGCTCAAAGTAGAACCAATTAAATGTACCGTATGCGCTGAAGCGTTTCCTCCTTCATGATCCGCGTGAATGGTGAGGTACAAACGCATTAGACTCTTGAAATCAGCATCATTTAACCCAAGCATATGAGCAAAATTAGCTGCCCAATCCAAGGATTCATCGGCTGCAATATGATCTCCATTGTGGTATGTTCTTCTATAGATATACGCCGCAACTCGAGGGAGCTTAGCAATCAAATTCATTGCATCTTCGAATGTAGCATCGGCATAATCATGCTTACTCATTCCTTCTGCATATCTGTTCGTAAAAACGCTTTCAGAATTCATTGAGTTAATTGCAATACAAAACTGAGTCATTGGGTGCGTATCTACTGGAAGAGCTTCAAGAACATTATAGGTATGCTCTGGAACCTCAGCTCGATCTCTCCATTGTTGCGAAACCCAATCAACTTGCTCTTTGGTCGGAACTTCTCCCACCAACATTAACCAAAATAAACCTTCTGGGAGTGGTTCTTTTCCACCATCCGTCGTAGGGAGTATTTCTTTTAATTCCGGAATCGAATATCCTCTAAATCGGATACCGTCCTTCGGGTCAAGATTTGAGGTTTCCCAAATCATGCTTTTCACTCCTCTCATGCCACCAAAAACTTGGCTTAATTTAACATCTCCTACAATAGTATCGCCCTTTTCTTTTAGAAGGGCCCTCATTTCGGTTTTTAGGGCTGTAGATTTCTCTAAAAATTTTTCCTTAAGTGGACTCATTCATTTGAATTTATAAAAAATATGTTCAGGTATTACTTCCTTAATTGTAAAGGCCAATTTTCGCATCCTTGATGTCTTCAATATCTGCATTAGAATCTTTAAGTGCCTGTACTCTCTTGGCATTTTCAACACGCTCTTTCTTTCGTTGTTTATTAAAAAGAGACATTTGTTTTTCATTTCCTCTATTTAAAAGAAGCTCGATCGATCCTTGCGTTCCCATATGAAGCGCTCTACGTTTTTGTCGATAGACTTTAACATCACCTTCTCGCAAAGATTCTACATCTTGCAAATCTTGATATTTTTTGATGATTATCTCGGATAGTTTAGCTTTCTGACTTTCGTCGAATTTATACATTTTTGCAATGGATTTTACCTCTTTATTGATTTCCTCCATAGAAACAGTTTGTGCCATTCCCAAAAAGCAAAAAAGACTGAACGCTAAGGTGAATATTTTCTTCATTTTTTTTATTTATGCGTAATTATGTGCAATAATAGCAAGGATTTGAGACAATTTTCTCACTCGGCTTAATTTCTGCATTTTTTTTTAAATTTTAGCTAAAACAACATGATAATCATACAAGATGTCTTGGTCAGTGATGATATTGTTGAAGAACACTTTGTTTGTGATTTAAATCGTTGCAAAGGCGCTTGTTGTTGGGACGGTGACTATGGAGCACCCGTCACACCAAAAGAGGAAGAATCCATAAAAAATATTTACCCAAAAATAAAGGACCAATTGGATCCTGAAGCAGTGCGTATCATTGAAGAAGAAGGATTGTTCAAAGACTACAATAAAGGCAAATTCCGCGGCACTAATCTTATGAAAAATGGTGCTTGCGTTTTTATGACCAAAAATGAATTGGGGTATGCACAATGTGGTTTTGAATCATATTATGATGAAGAGAAATCTGACTTTAAAAAACCCATTTCTTGCCACCTATATCCCATTCGCGTAAGCGAAAATAAAAGCCAAGGATTCACGGCACTTAATTACGATCGCTGGGACATTTGTAATGCAGCATGTAACTTAGGAAAATCATTAAAAACACCAATCTATCGCTTTGTCAAGGAAGCTATTATACGAAAGTTTGGACAAGGGTTTTATGACGAATTAGAGGCTTACGCCGAATGGAACAAAAACAAGCCAACTAGTTAATAAAACAGGGCTTTTTATTCATTGTCTATTTTTTTGAAAACCGCCCTAAAGAAGCTACCTTTGCCTCGCTTTAAAAAGAAGCAAGATTATTCTAAAATTTAACAAGCGTAAATAATGGCTTTAATAGGGACGATTAGGAAAAACTTTTGGTTTGTATTGTTACTTCTAGGATTTGCATTGGCAGCCTTTGTACTGATGGACATGATGGGTGCTAGCAATCCAAGCGGAGGAATAAACCCATCGATGGGTTCAGTAGCGGGTAAAAAAATTAATTATAACGAATTCAGAGCAGCACAGTCTGCTTTATATAACAACTCAGGTGCAGATCCAAATGCTGTTCAAGACGTGTTATGGAATTATTTCGTAGAAGATGCCGTCGTGAGCAAAGAAGCAGATGCTCTTGGTTTTAAAATCACAACTGATGAATTGATGGAGTTACAATTTGGTGAAAACATCAGCCCTATCATCCAGCAAAACTTTAGAGATCCTCAAACAGGGCAAGTCAACATGCAAAGCCTTCAGCAATTTAAGCAGGCAATCGAGAATGGTGATTTTACCAATCCTCAAATGAGAGCTTTCTGGGGTGAGCAAGAAAAACAAATCATTAAAACTCAAAAGCAAAACAAATTGAGTCAAATGGTTGCCAAAGGAATTTACACCCCAACTTGGATGGTTGAGGAAAACAACAAGGCACAAAATGCTACCATGGATATCAATTATGTAAAAATTCCTTTTACAGCAGCAGAAAATCAAAATGTCGAAATTTCTGATAGCGATATTCAAAATTATATGAATAACAATAAGACTCAGTTTAAGAAAGATGTCGAAACTCGAGTGGCAGAATACATCGTTTTTGATGTCATTGCTACGCCTGAAGATTCTATGAAATGGAAGTCCGATATGAGTGCGAAAATTGAGAGCTTCAAAAATAATGTTATTGGAGATTCAGTATGGATTGTTCAAAACAGTGGAACAATGGCTAACTACTTCTTCGGAAAATCAGAATTGCCAGAAGCTATTAAAGACGTAATGAGTACATTAACTCCTGGGGAGATTTATGGTCCTTACATAGACAACGGAACATATAGCGCTGTCAAATTAATAGAAAAAAGAGTACTTCCTGATTCTGTAAAAGCAAGTCATATTTTAAGAAGAGCGACTGATGCAACTCAAATCGCGGCAGCTCAAGCATATTGCGATTCTTTACTCAATGAAATTAAAAGGGGTAGAGCAAACTTTGCGGATCTTGCTAAAACAAATAGTGAAGATCCAGGCTCAGGAGCTAAAGGTGGAGATCTAGGATATTTTGTTCAGGGCGCGATGGTTCCAGAATTTAATAACTTCTGTTTCCTAGATGGGAAAGAAGGAGAATATGGTACTGTTGTTTCTCAATTTGGCGTTCACCTAATTCATATTAAAGATCAAAAATTCTTGGATCGTGAAGATAGTTACAAGGTCGCTAATTTTGGTCTCCCTATCATTCCAACCGAGGACACTCAAGCCGCAGCAAGTGCAGCCGTCGCTGACTTAATTGGTGAAAACCGTACCATGGAAAGTTTAAAAGCTGCCATTGCATCTAGAAGTGATCTTAAAGTGGAAGATTCTCCTTCACTAAACAGAAACGACTATACTTTTGGTCCTTTGGGTAGTGGAAATACTTGTAGAGAAATGGTACGTTGGATGTTTGATTCTGATGTAAATATCGGAGATGTATCTCCTGAGGTTTATGCATTCTCAAATCCTCGTTTATACTATGATGACAAATATGTCGCCATGGCACTTAAAACTATTGAGCCAGCTGGGATGATGAGTGTTGCAAGTGCTAGAGGGAAAGTTGAAACGATATTAAAAAACAAAATCTTAGGTGAATCTATCATTTCTAAAGTGAATGGATCTGATTTGAACGCTGTTGCAAGTCAATTCGGAGCGGAAGTTGCTTCTGCCTCAGGAGTAAACTTTAGTACAGCCATGATTACTAATGCCGGAGTCGAGCCCAAAGTAGTCGGTGCTCTCCAAAATATGAATGTTAATGATGTGACTAAGCCTATCATTGGAAACTCTGGTGTTTATCTTGCTCAAATTACGAATAAGGTTGATGCTCCTGCGGCAGCCAATATCCCATTTATGAGAAATACGACAACTAATGCTCTCCGAAATTCTGTAAATTTCAAGTTAATCGAGGCATTAAAAAATAAAGAAGAGATCTCTGATAAGAGATACGAACTAAATCTCTAATCTTATCTTTTTTTAAAAAAAGCCCCAAGTTGTTAAAAGCTTGGGGCTTTTTTTTAATTCCCAATTGATAAATGAAATTTTAGTCCGTTGAAATATAATGGACATCTAAAAGATTCGTTATTCTTGTAAACAAGCTGTTAGTGATGAAAAAAACATTCTTCCTCATAATTATTTCCCTTGTTATAATAACATCATGCAAAGATGATATTGTTGTAGAAATCACCAATGATGAAGGGACTCTCATTGAACGTTATGAAGCGACAGGAGATTCAACCAAGAATGGACTTTATGAATTCTTCTATGAGAGTGGTAATTTATCTTTTTCCATGATTTATGACAATGGATTGGCGCAAGGAGAAAAAAGAAGTTTTTATGAAGATGGCATTCTGAAATCGAGCGAGTTTTACGTCAATGATACACTGAAAGGTCCATATAAAATATTTTATAAAAATGGAAAATTAGATTTTGAGAGCACCTTTGTGAATGGTGTCATGGAAGGAATTGCAAAGCGATACTATAAGACAGGAGCATTAATGGAAGAAACCACCTTTGTTCAAAATGAAGAAAATGGTCCATTCAAAGAATATTATCAAAATGGCAATCTTCAATGGTCCGGTACTTACCTTGACGGCGACAATGAATTTGGACTATTAGAACACTATAATAAAGAGGGAATCTTGGATAAAAAAATGATGTGCGACAGCCTTCGAAAATGTAAAACGATTTGGACCTTAGAAACGGGAGACGTACAGTGAATCAATCTAGAATCATATTATTTTTATTGTTTTGCCTTTCGGCGAATATTAGAATCGGCGCTCAAATTGGAGGTTTAAATGTTTTTGAATTTGCCAATCTCCCCTCTTCGTCAAGAGTGACTGCCCTAGGTGGTTCTTTGATTACTGTTTATGATGATGATGTTTCATTGGCTTTGCATAATCCTGCAATTATCAACGACTCCATGCATCATCAAATGGCATTCAATTACAACTTTCATTTCTCTGGGATTAGACATGGCAATGTGAATTATGGTTTTAGTTTAAAAAAATACAATATTGATACTCATATTGGCATTCAATATATCAATTATGGAGACTTTGTAGCTAGTGATATTATTGGTAATGTCCAAGGAGAATTTCAAGCCAATGAAACCGCATTTGTTCTTGGTGCTGCAAAACAATTGAACGAGCGATTTCGTCTAGGGGTCAACCTCAAACCTGTTTTTTCGAGATTTGAATCCTACAATTCTAATGGCTTTTTAAGTGACATTGGATTAACGTATCGAAACACGGAAAGAAGGTTTAATGCTTCTCTAGTTATTAGAAGTTGGGGGACTCAATTCGACAAATTCAATGAAGAAACTGGTAGTACACCTTTGGATATTCAAATTGGTGTTTCGCAAAGATTAAAACATTTACCATTCAGAATTTCTGTCATCGCACACAATCTTCAACATTGGGGCATTCGATATGACGATCCCACTCGGAGAGAACAAACCAATTTATTTGGTGAAACAATTGAAGTCAATGAATTCAATAATAGCATCGATAATTTCTTCCGTCACTTTATTTTTAGTGGTGAGTTTCTTCTTGGGAAAAGAGAAAATTTTCGTTTACGACTTGGATACAATCACTTGAGAAGAAAAGAATTAAGCGTACAAAACTATCGAAGTCTAGCTGGGTTTTCTTTGGGTGTGGGACTTAAGATTTATAAATTCCGAATTGATTACGGCGTAGGCTACTTTCATTTAGCGGGAGCCACAAACCATCTCAGTATTTCAACTAATTTTAGAGAATTTAGGAGAAAATTATAAGATGGCCTCAGCAACTCTCTGTTTGAGTTCTTCTATGTCGAAATAGTAAATCTGATTAAACTCCTCTACATAAGGTCTTTTATTAAAATTGCCTTTTAAAAATAGTTCACCCGCCTTATCAATATATACTTTGCTCTCTGTGGGATCTGCGTCAAATAGATATAATGCTTTCCAATAATTTAAGTCCGCACTATTGGGATTAATACTCAATCCTATATCGATGGTAGTTATGGCCTCATGTAATTCATTCATTTTATAATGGCAAAAAGCTTTTTGTAAAAAGGCAATCGATTCCATGTATTCCAAGCCTGTTTCATTTTTTTCAAATTCAATATGTTGATCCAAAAAACTTAATGCCTTTTTATACTCTCCTTTTTGCATATAACTCACTCCTCTCATATAATCCACGCTGGTGGCTTGTGGATAATCAACAAAATCTGGTGTCAGAATATCCATGGCATCACAATCTGCAATTGCTCTGTCATAGTCACGATAAAAATACAAATACAGGTATGCTCTCCAGCCCTGCCAATTCAAGGCATCATACTCAATGGCTTTGCTATAATATTTGTAAAACTCGGCAGCAAAACCTCTTTTGAGATAGGGTACGCCATATTCGCGATAAGCGGTACCATATTTGGGATTGAGATCGATTGCTTCCTGAAACACCAACTGCTCAGAGGGAGTACCCTGATAATACCATCCTCGCCCTGTTATCAATCGTTCTGCATAAAATTCTTTATTAGACTGTGATAAGGCTGCTTTGTAATAATTGAACTCATTGTTTTGACAAGACCAACAAGAAATGACCAACAAGAGTACCATCATATTAAGGTAACATTTCAAATATTTCTCCATCGTTTAATTTAAATGTGATGTATGCATAAGCATCTCCAAGTTCACCTCGAATTTTTGAAGCATGCCAAGTTGGTACTTTTTGCAAAATACTCAATAAATGATCAATCGTGGATTGACTAAAACTCATCGGCTTATAATCAAAATCAGCTTGCTCCAGGGTATACCAATCAGCTTCCCCTTTGCAATTTATCACAAACCGAAAAGTTAAAAATCCAGATTCCTTGGCCAACTTGCTTTCATCCAAATGCTTAAATACAAATTTTTTCAAAGGTCCTTTTCCTCCTGGAAATCCCGCTGGAATATCAGAATTATAATAGTCATAAATCTGATCACGGTCTTTGCAAAGGAAATCTTCTTTGGCGCTTACAATTGCAGAAGAGGTGTCTATATATGCAACCCTATGGGTACCATGATTTGCACGTTTTTCAAAATCAGTAACTGATAATTGTTCTATGAGTAATTTTTCGGATTGACTCAAAGAATCCTTCGTATAAAAACTGACAGGCCCTATACCTTCCGCGATGATGAGGTGACCTTTTTCTGACAAATTTGTGGTGTCACCTTTTTCATAGAGACGGCGTTCTGTAGAAATAAAAGAATACATTTTTGCTGGTCTATTTTCCCAGATAGTATCTCTTATAAATTGCTTAGTTGAATGAATTTCTTGTGAATAGTATCCATCAAAGATTCTAGAATAATTCTTTTCTGCCATTCGATGATCCCAAAACAATTCTTGATTCTTAAGGATGTTCGTTCGACTGGAATCATTTGCAAAATAGATCATTTCGTTTTTTAATATCAATCCATCTGTATTGACTCCAAATTCAGATTTAGTTCTAACATTATAGCCAGAACTATACTGAGTTCTGTACAATGTGGAGTCCTTCAATTGAAATTTTTCATATATGATATTGGTACTTTTGACATTATTCTCAAATGTTTCAGTATTCAAATAATACTTATTCACAAAGCCTTCTTTCAAGATTTTTTCTGGTGGATAGAATGGAATGAAGGTCTCACCAAAATCAGTTTCTTGAAAACAAGCACCAAAGGCTACCACAAACACCATTAAAACAATAATCAGATTTTTCAATGCTCAAAAATTTGGAACAAAAGTACTTGTATTCTTAAAATGCCTACATGCATTTTACCTCATTAACGAATCATTGACAAATCAAGCATATGGATATATATGATTATTTTTACGCATGTTTCGAGGACACCTTAAATTATTCATTTTATTTGTAGGCTGCTGCCTAATGTTAATGTGTACTTCCTGTAATAGAAACGCACCTAGCAAATTGATCTCTGATCATGAAACCTCAAAAAGACTAGAAAATCTACCCCGATCGTTTCAGGATTCACTTGATTATTTAGTTCGAGATGCATTCGACGCAAGTCAGAATTTTACCGGCATCCTCATATACGAACCTATTAAACGAGATACACTCCTTTCATATCACTCAGACAAAAATTTTACGCCAGCATCCAATATTAAAATCTTTAGTTTATTAACTGGCATTGAGACTTTGGGGCCGACAATGAGTGCATTGAGTTATAGTAAGCAAAATGATACGCTATTTTTTAGAGGAACCGGCTATCCATTTTTTATGAATGGTGATGTACAAGATGATCAACGCGCCTTAGACATTTTAAAAAATCACGAAGGTCCTATAATTTATTCTTCTCATAATTTTCAGGACGATCACTATGGTGAAGGTTGGTCATGGGATGATTACCCCTATCTTTATCAGCGATATAAAACCGCACTGCCAATCTTTGGTAACACCATTTGGATAGCGAAACAAACAGGTCAAGAGCGCGTTCATATTGATCCCGATTACTTGCGTCCTCTAGTAAATATCAGAAGGGCATCTTCAGACTTTAGCATTCGGAGGCATCCGAATAATAATAGCATCGAGATGGACATTCCGGATAATTATCCAAAGTTGATCAATCGAATATTTCCCATCATAATTGATGAGCAGCTCTTTGTTGATCTTCTATCCGATACTTTGAAGAAAAATATTTTAATCAACGAATCCCCACTCAACTTAGAATGGAATAAAATCAAAGACTTTGAAACAGATTCTTTATATCAGATCATCATGAAAGATTCTGATAATTTCTTGGCCGAACAGTTATTACTAATGGCTTCTTTTGAAGTTTTTGATACGCTCAACACTCAAAAGATTATCCAACATAGTCTTGAAAATTTCATGAGTGGGTTACCAGACAAAATGAGATGGGTTGACGGATCTGGACTTTCGCGATACAATTTATGCACACCCCAAAATCTATGTTATGCTCTTCAAAAAATCAAAGGGAAAATCGGTTTGGAAAATGTCAAAAGGATATTCCCTCAAGGAGGGACCAATAGCATAAAGAATGCGCCAAAATATGTTTATGCAAAATCTGGTAGCTTATCCAACAACTATAATTTAAGTGGATATATGAATACAAAAGATGGCACCCTCCTCATTTTTAGTTTTATGAATAATCATTTTTTGGAGTCAAATAAACTTGTCAAAAATCGCTTAAATGCAATCTTAGATTTTATTCATCATCACTATCCGGTAATGGATTAACACCATCGACCTCTTCCAAAATCCGGTTGAGTATAATTGTGGCTTCTTTTAAGCTTTTTACATTTTCTTTGATCACTATCAAATAGTTTCTGGATTGTTTTAGGGTAAGACCCAAAGTTGCACCAAACACCGAAACCGTTTTAAGGATGTCATTGAATCGCTGTGTTTCAAAAAATGGAGATTGGGGATTTCCTATAAAAAAGCAACGCATCACTTTGTTTTTAATAGACAAGCGCTCAAATCCCAAAGACTTACATCGCCATCGAAGTCTCAGTCCATTAAACAATTCCGAAACTTGAGAAGGTACTGGTCCAAACCGATCTTTCATTCTTGTTCTGAAATCGATGATACTATCTTCGTTATCCAAAGCATTCATTTCGGTATATAATTTCAATCGCTCTTGAATGTTTTGTATGTAAGCATCTGGGATTAACATTTCGATATCGGTATCTATTTCGACATCACGCACATAATCGCGCTTCTGCTCTAGTTCATCTTTAAACAAATCTTTAAAATCACTTTCCTTCAACTCGTGAATGGCTTCTTCTAATATTTTCTGATAGGTATCAAATCCTATGTCTGCGATGAATCCACTTTGCTCTCCACCCAATAAATTTCCTGCTCCTCGAATGTCAAGGTCCTTCATTGCGATATTGAAGCCACTTCCGAGATCAGAAAATTCTTCCAAAGTTTGAATTCTCTTCCTTGCATCCGAAGTGAGTACCGATAAAGGTGGTGCGAATAAATAACAAAAAGCTTTAGTATTCGAACGACCTACCCTCCCACGCAGTTGATGCAAATCACTCATTCCAAATTGATGTGCATTATTGATAATGATGGTGTTGGCTGAGGGAATATCCAATCCAGTCTCGATGATGTTAGTACAAATCAGAACATCATATTTTTTATTTATGAATCCTAATAGCCGCTCTTCCAACTGCTTTGATTCCAGTTGACCGTGCGCCATCGCAATACTCACATCGGGGCATAATCTTTTGACCATCGCAGCCATATCAATTAGTGATTTGACTCGGTTGTGTACAAAAAAGACTTGACCTCCACGATTGACTTCATAATATATAGCATCACGAATGACATCATCACTGAACACTCTTCGTTCAGTATGGATCGGTTGACGATTGGGCGGTGCAGTCCTGATGATCGACAAATCTCTAGCCGCCATCAAAGAGAATTGCAATGTCCTAGGAATAGGAGTAGCTGTAAGCGTCAAGGTATCCACATTGACTTTAATACTTCTAAGTTTCTCTTTGGCTGCGACACCAAATTTTTGTTCTTCATCGATAATCAACAAACCAAGATCTTTAAACTTTACTTTCTTGTTAAGAAGTGCATGAGTACCAATGATGATATCTATTTTTCCCTCCTCTAATTTTTTATAGACCTCGGTTTTTTGTTTCGTGGTTCTGAATCGATTTACATAATCGACATCCGTACCAAATTCTTTTAAACGCTCATTAAATGTATTATAGTGTTGTAGAGCTAAAATGGTTGTTGGAACCAGGATCGCCACTTGCTTTCCACCCACCACACATTTGAAGGCCGCACGCATGGCCACTTCAGTTTTTCCAAATCCCACATCTCCACAAACGAGTCGATCCATCGGATGTGCTTTTTCCATATCCGCTTTGACATCATTAGTCGCTTTTAATTGATCAGGAGTGTCCTCATAAATAAAAGAAGCCTCCAATTCGTTTTGTAAATACCCATCAGGTGGGAATGCATGTCCTTCTGCCGCTTTTCGTTTTGCGTAGAGTTTTATGAGCTCTTTGGCAATATCCTTTACTTTAGACTTGGTTTTACGTTTTAAAGTCTTCCATGCGTCACCGCCAATTTTACTAAGCTTAGGTGGCTTGCCGTCCTTTCCTACATATCGAGATATCTTATGCAATGAGTTTATCCCTACATACAAAATATCATTATTGAGGTAAATCAAACGGACCGATTCTTGGATATGACCATTGATATTGATTTTTTCGAGGCCAGAATATTTGCCGATTCCATGATCAATATGCGTCACAAAATCTCCAGGAATCAATTCACGGAGCATCTTTAAACTCATCGCTTGTTCCTTAGAAAATCCTTTCTTTAAACGGTAACGATGGAATCGTTCAAAAATTTGATGATCGGTGTAGCATGCGATATTTAGATCTGGATCAATAAATCCCGCATGTATAGAATGGACTACAGGATGAAATTCAACATTCGCACTAAGGTCTTCAAAGATGCTGTAGAATCTTTCTATCTGCTTTTTACTATCCGTAAAAATATAGTTGCTGATTTGCTCCTTGGTGTTCTTATCCAAATTAGAGATAAGCAACTGAAAATTTTTGTTGAAGCTAGGTTGTGCTTTGGACTGATAGCTTAGTGAAAGATCAGTCTTTAGATTATGATTGGTCTTTCTTAAATTGACAATATTAAAAGCGGACATTTCATCTAGAATCTCAGCAGGATAAATGAAGGCTCTTTCGTCGTATATGTCTTTTAGTTCTTCTTTAGATTTATTTGTAATTTTTTCAGAGAAAGCTTGCGCTTCATTGAAGCACATTTGTATTCTATCCAAAAGCATATCCAAATCTTTGATCCACAGATTTGATTTTTGTTTCAATACTTTGAAGATGGAGACTTTTTGGCTTTGTTTAAATTTTTGATTGATATTGGGGATAATCGAAATGTGTTTCAATCGACTTACTGACAATTGGGTTGTCGGGTTAAATGTTCGAATCGATTCTACTTCATCATCAAAGAGTTCTATTCGATAGGGCCATTCGTTTCCAAACGAAAAAATATCAACGATACCTCCTCGTATTGCAAATTGTCCCGGTTCGTAAACAAATTCTACTCGTTCGAATCCAAACTCTACCATGATTTCGATTAAGGTATCGACATCTGCTTTTTCATTGATGGATAGTTTGATCTGATGACCTTCCAGTAAATTGGGGTCCACTACTTTTTCGAAAATAGCTTCGGGGTAGGTTACTAAGATAATTTCCTTGGCATTGGAGATACTGATCTTATTGATCAACTCTGTTCTTTGTTGAACATTAGTGTTTTTTATTTCCTCAAAACCTCTCGGTTTTTTAAAGGAGTCTGGAAAATAGTGCACGATTTGATCATCAAGAATATTGGCGAGTGTATTGTAAGCGTATGCGGCTTCTTCTTTATCCGGGGCAATATAAACTTGAGTATGTTTTTGAGTGAGATATGTTGCGCTAAGGACAAAGCAATCCTGCGCTCCTACTGTTCCGAGAAGATTAACAATAGCAGGAGATTCAGATTCTAAGGATTTTATCAGTTGCTGCGTCCGCTGGTCTTGGGTTATTTTCCCAATTAAGCCTTCTAAATTACTCACGGGGCAAAGATAGTTTTTCTTATAAAGTTGAGGATGAGTTTTTTAGGTTTTATAAAATCATACTTATTTTGTCTTGCCAGACGGGCCTTCATTTTTTTCTTGGCATGAGCGACTGATGCGAAGCAAGATTGATGGAATCAATTTAAGGAGTGAACCGAAAGTAAACCTTTCGGGTGGTATTGTCCTGCCGGACGAGCCTTCATTTTTTCCTTGATGAAAAAACGGAAGCAAAA